>JAGGVB010000026.1 GCA_021158245.1 bacterium
CAGACATTTATTCTTCCTGTAGTAATAAAAAATACAGGCGGGGATGGAGTACATGGCGTTGTTGTCCAGCTTCGCTCAAATGCTCAGGCTCCGGCCTTTCCTTCCTCTTTCCCTGCAACTACAGAGATAGACCACCTTGCAGGAGGTGAGCAGAAAACAGTTGAAATAGAAGTTCTTGCAGCGTATACAAGTAATATGGGAGAGGAACTCATTACTTCGTTGTCAGGGTATACTGACAATGATACGACTTATATATTTTCAGATGAGGCTTCAACTGTAGTTGTGATAGACCGTCCCGCTCAAATTTCAGTTACAAGCATTACAACTTCAATTACAGAAGTACAGGGAGGCCAGGTCGATCCGTGGACTATCAATGTTGTTGTAACAAACAGCGGCGGTGCGCCCGTTTTGATTAACCAACCTTCTCCTGACGATTTAAAGTTTTTTATTAATAATATCAGCCAAAACGATTACAGCATTAAGCCGCCAGAAGGGTTTGATAATACATCCAATAGAACGCTTTTAGGAGGGCAGAGCAGGACATTAACATATACAGTAAATGGTACAGGGAGACTTGGCGGGAATGTAAAAATTACTACTGAAATAAAGGGGAAAGATCAGAACAGCGGTGCTGATCTGCAGGGAACTAATTCTACTAATATTAGTGTGGTTGCGGAAAAGGATTTTAGAATAATATCAACTTTTTTAAGAGCACCGAATACTACAGAGGCCGGTAATGGGCATGTAAATACCGGACAGGAATTTTATATAGATGTTGTTGTAGAGAATGGGTTGGGGAGAAGCGTAAAATTTGTGGAAGTAAGTTTGAAAAGCAACGGATCATCAATTACAGGCCCGCTGCAGAGTACAATAGCAAGTTTGTCTCCAACACAGTACAGTAAAGTATCCTTTTTAATAACAGCAGAATCGGAAGAGAATAGTTCCGGGGAAATTTTTATTGCTTCAATTACCGGTGCGACTTTTGAGAACAGCACGTCTGTGCCGCCTGTGGGAGCCAGTCTTGATTCTGTTGCATCAGTAATTATTCAAAAACCGGCCAGCCTTAATTTTACAGTATCACTATTTGATACGTCGGGGAATAAACTTCACGACAAAGTATCGACAAATCAGGTCTTTAAAGTAGTGGCAGAGCTTGTAAATCACGGAACTGCGGGAATAGATGAATCGGGCAAGATGCAGATTTCCCTTCCTTCGGGCTATGAGCTTGTTTCATTCTTAAGCAAGCAGACTGTAGGAGTAGGTGAACCTGTGACATGGATGGTTAAAGCACCTTCTTCAGGTGTACCTGATGCTCAGCTATATGTCAGGTTGTCAGATTTTCCACGTGAGATAAACACAGGCAACTATGCAAAGATTGAGGAGCAGATACACAGCTTTTCAATTAAAACAATTGAAAGCTGGATTTCTACTGTACTTTCTGTAAATAACCCTCCCGGGGCAAGAGATAATACGGTATCATCCGGCCAGCTGTTCTGGCTGAAAGTTGACCTTACATGGAGTAATTGTAAAGATCTTATTGCAGAGCTTACACTGCCGTCCGGATATTCAACGCAGGATGACCTGCAGAAAAGTGTTTTGTCGAATTACGTTATTTGGCCTGTTCTGGCTCCTGACCATGTTTCAGGGCCGGATGTATTCCGTGTTTCCGCTCAGGGGAAGGATCAGCTTCAGAGTGTGATTGTAAATAGCGATGTTGATTTTCTGTATGTAACAACTGTCAAAAAGGCTGATATTTCTCTGTCTCTTGATATTGTATCTCCGACTGATGCAAGAGATGGTTCAGTATCAATCGGGCAGGAATTTGTTATAGAAGCATCCATAGAAAATAAAGGTGATGCAGGGATAATTGGTAATGCAAGAGTAAAATTAAATACTGATGATAAGGGTGATTTGCCGGGCGGTTATACAACAAGGGATCCGATCTTACAGGATATGGTAAATGGCAAGGCACAGTGGACAATAACAGCGCCTGAGCACATCACAGGAGAAGCAGTATCCATTGAGGCTCTTTTTGAAAAGATCCCTTATGACGAGAATACAAACGAATCTTGTTTTGTGACACAATCTCATTATGCAATTGCCGTAACAACTGCAGGGGCAAGCCTTTCAGTTCAGCCTGGAGAATTACCTCAGGATGATGGTAATATTGTTGTCCCCGGAGAGAACAGAGTTGTCCTGATGGTTCTCAAACTTGAAAATGAAGGTATTGAGGGTGCAAATCCAATTCGTGTAAGCTGGTTAAAATTTGTAATTGAGGACGAAAACGGAATCCCGATGAATGGAAGCCGTATATTTAAATCAATGTATGTTACGGACTTGGAACAGCCGGATCTGATTTTCGGAAGAGTGTCCAGCTTTAATGGAGACGATACTGTTTCGGTCATACTGAATCAAATTGACCGTGAACCTTCAGTAAGAGTCAATAAAAGCAGATATCTTGCAATTTGCGGGGAAATATCTGAAAATACAAATGTTGAATTTTTCCAGATAAATTTGCCAAGTAATAAAGCAGTAGGTGCGGAAGATATAGATTCCGGTATTCAGGTTCCTGTTCAGACACCGACAGAGGAAAACTGGGTGGATATGCGCTCTCAGATGAAGCGTATATTTTTCCCGGATAAAGAAGTTACACTCTGCAATTGTCCGAATCCTTTTGGTGGCCCTGGAAATGAAAGTACTGTTTTTATCTACTACCTCAAGGAATCAACAGATGTCACATTTATGATATTTACGCTGACAGGACAGCTTGTATGGAAGGCCTCATATACATCCGGTTCTTCACAGGGGAGAGCAGGAGTGCATGATACTAAGTCAAATAGTGTTGTTTGGCGGGCACGGAATGAAAGAGGGAATGTAGTACTTAACGGTGTATATATACTTGTAATGAAGACAGGAACAGGAAAAATAGAGAAAACAAAGATTGCAGTTGTAAAATAAATGTAGAGCTTTACTAACAGGGAAAGATTTAATGAAACGTGTTTTTATATATGCAGCTCTGATAACAGCTGTCCTGGTTCTGCCCAGTATGGGGCAGGAAGGGTATGCAGGAGTTGAATCTCCCTTCACAATAGGGGCAGGTGCCAGATCACTCGGCCTTGGCGGTACCGGCAGTGCTTTCCCTGACGGGCCTATGGCGTTTTTCTGGAATCCTGCTGGGATGGTTGTTGTACAGCAGCGTTCTCTCGGATTGTCTTTGACTACTCTTTTTGAGGGAACACAGTACAATGTTGCGGGGTATGTTCATCCTACCTTAAGTACGGGTGTTCTCGGCATAGGAATCGCAAGGATAGGTACCGGCGATATACGGCATATCGAACAGCAGAATGGCGTACCTGTTGATATAGGTACTTTTGATTACTGGTGGGGTAAAATAACATTCGGGTATGCGGTTGAAGTGTTAAAAGGATTGGCAATCGGGATAAATGTAAACCTTAACAGGCAGGTGCTCGGATACTTTTCAGCTAATGGATTCGGAGGAGATGCAGGGATAAATTATGTATTTCCTTCCACTTCAGGCCTTTTTTCTAATATGTACGTAGGAGGAGTTGTTTTTAATGCTGTCAGCCCAAGGCTGAAGCTCGGTGTTTCCGATGAAAGAGTGCCCTTGATTATGAGGGGCGGAATTGCAAAAGTGGTTTTCCTGAGAGGCCGGCACGACAGATGGCTTTTTCTTGCTGATGTGGTAAAGCATGAGCTGAAGCCTTTTACTTATCATTTCGGTACTGAATATTCATGGAATGGAAATATTTTTTTAAGGGCAGGATGGGACAATGGCAAGGTTTGTTTTGGCGGCGGTATAAGGCTGGCAAATATACAGTTTGATTATGGTACGGAGCAGATCGGCGATCCTGTTTATTTCCCTGCAAGCCATAGATTCTCGCTTGTATTCTTTTTCGGCCAGACTATGAATGAAAAGCGCAGAATAGCAGAGGAGAGGCATCAGAGGGAGATACAGCAGAGAATTGCTGAAAGGATAGCGTCTGACAGGAAAGAGAGAATTAAGGAATCCCTTTTTGCAGGTAAAAGATATCTTGATAAGAAAGATTACTTTAATGCACGGCTTGAATTTTCACGGGTCTTAAGAGAAGATCCGGATAATAGCGAGGCTAAAGACCTCCTTGCAATTACAACCAGGGAAGAAGAAGCGCTTCAGCAGGAGAGGCAGCAGAAGCTATTGAAGAATGATCGTGAGAGGATGAGACGTGAAATAGATAACAAGTTTGTTGATTCAAGATTTAAAGAGGGTTTGTCTGCTCTTGAGCAGGGAGACTTCAGGTTGGCAATTGAGAAGTGGCAGAATGCGTTAAAAAAAGATCCTCAAAACACACAGATTGCCAGTTATATTGGCAAGGCAAAAGCCGAACTTGCAAGAGAAGTAAATAAGCTTTTAACAAGAACGAAAGAACTTATAAAGCAGGACAATATATCAGAAGCATACAGGGTTCTTGAAAGAGCAAAAGACCAGGCACAGGGGGATCCTGAATTACAGGGAAAAGTATTAAGACAGATTAAAACGCTTGACAGAGCCCTGGATTTTGTATATAATTATCAGGAAGGCCTGAAATATTACGGAAGAGGTGATTATAAAGCAGCTTCTCGTTTCTTTAAAAAAGCTGTCAATCTGGCTCCAAAGCACCAGAGGGCCCGGGAGCTTTACAGAAATTCAGTTGCAAGAGCGCAGGGTTCCAAAACCTCAATGACTCTGCAGGTAAAGAAAATGTTTTCTCAGGGAATCAGTCTTTACAGGGACGGCCATTTTAAAGAGGCATTAAGTATCTGGAATCAGGCTTTGGAAAAGGATCCGACTAATATCAAGATAATTGAAGCTATTGAGGGCGTAAAAAGGAAAATAGCAGCATACGGTGAAGGCCGGTAGATAGCTGGAGTAAGCAATGTTTAAAAAGGTAAGAAGAGAAGAGATTAAAGTTCCTGCAGATATGAATTATCTTGCGGAGCTGCGTGATTTTATTACTCAAACAGGAAGAAAATTCGGCGTATCCGAACAGATAATAAATTCCTTCAAAATGGCAATAGATGAAGCGGGAACTAATATAATTCGGCATGCTTATCGTGATTGGGAAGGATACATTACTGTACGTATTATTATAAGAGAAAAAAGTGTTACTGTATGCCTGATTGACCAGGGGCATACTTATGATCCCCGCTTAAGCAAAGACCCTGATCTGAAACGATATGTTGATATTGGGAAAAAAGGTGGCCTTGGCATTTTTATTATCCGCCGTCTTGTTGATGAGATTGATTATCACAAGACAGTTGAAGGAAATGAGCTTAAACTTACCAAGCTGAGGGACTCCGGAGCGAGGCCTCATCTCTATATGCCTGCATTGGGATTTTCAATGAAAACAAGATTTTCCCTTATTGCATCAGGAGTATTGACACTTATACTTTCAACCCTTTTTGTTATCAATTATATCCATCAGGAAAAGGGAATTTTTCAGGGCAGTATTGATGCTGGAAGAGTTTTTGCAAAAGCAGCGGCTCATAATAGTGTGGATTTTCTTGCTAATAGTGAAACATGGGAGCTTGCGAGAATTTCTGCGGAGATACACAGAGATCATACTGATCTTGTTAGAGAAGTGTTCATTGTTGATAAAAAGCATATAATTCAGGGAGCATATTTAACTGAGAAGATTCTTGAAATATTCAAAATACCAGATGGTGCATCAAAAAAGAGTGATGATGTATTTGAATTCAGGTTAAGTGGCTACGGCCCTGTTTATGATGTAGTGCAGCCGGTTATTTTAAAAGCAAATAATGTTGATGAACATTTAGGTAACGTACACATACTCCTTAATGAAAAGTATATAGACAAGCTTATCAGCAGGGCAAGGATAAAAGCCGTAATTTTCTTTTTTGTGATTCTTATAGGCGGTTATGCTGGTATTTTTTGGCTGGTTTATGTTACTGTAAGCCCTTTTAAACGATTGTCTAATTGGGTTAAAGCTTTGGGAAGGGATGAAGTCCAGGATGAAATGGAGTTTGACCCGTCGGATGAGGTTGGAGAAATTGCAAAAGCTTTTAGTGATATAACTGAAAAATTCAGAAAGTCACAGGAAGATCTTGCAGAACAGGAACGGCTGAAAAAAGAGATGCAGGTAGCCCAGGAGATTCAGCAGACACTTTTACCATCCTCATTTCCGGAAGTAGAGGGGTTTGATCTGGCATCATATTACGAAGCTGCCAAAGAGGTTGGTGGAGATTATTTTGATTTTGTGCAGGTAGATCAGGACACACTCGGAATAGTTGTTGCCGATGTCTCAGGTAAGGGTGTACCCGGTTCATTAATTATGACTATGATAAGAACCGCTTTAAGGACAGAAGCGAGGGGTAACAGAGATGCCGCAGATGTTCTTGCAAAGGTTAATGAATTTGTAATGAATGATATGAAGAGAGGAATGTTTGTAACTGTATTCTATATTATTCTTGATTCTAAAAAAAGAATTATTAACTATGCAAGTGCAGGCCATAACCCGATGATTCTGTACAGAGGCAGGACAAAGAAGAGTTACTACTTAAACCCGAAGGGATTCCCCATAGGAATAAAGCTTCCCGATCCTGCATTATTCCGCAAGTCAATTACTTCTGACAGGCTTAA
>JAGGVB010000027.1 GCA_021158245.1 bacterium
GGCATTGTTTCAAAAAAGACATAATGTCATTATAGGAACAAGGGATAAAGAATTCACAATCGATTTATTGAATGCCTATAAAATTAAACACACTGTTCTTACAAGCAAAGGCCAAGGCCTAACAGGTTTAATAATAGAGCTCATTAAACAACAATTTAAAATATCAAGAATAATCAGGAAAAACCAGATAGACCTGATGCTCCAGATAAGCGGCATATTCAACGCGCCAGTTGGAAGATATTACGGAGTACCGACACTTGCTTTCTCAGACACTGAAAATGACAGATGGGGAAATAAATTATCTTTTCCACTAAGCAGACATGTTATCCTGCCGACCTGCTTTGACCATAAAGTCGGTGGTTCCTGGAAAAATCAGATCCATTATCCCGGCTATCATGAATTGGCGTATTTAGCCCCTCGTTACGTGACTAAAAGAATCGAACCGGAAAATAAATTCCTGGTTCGATTCGTGGGATGGCAGGCAGGTCACGATATTGGCGAAAAAGGATTGTCTATTAATCAAAAAATAGAAATCGTCAATATCCTAAAAGATTTCGGGTCCGTTCATATTACTTCTGAAGCTCCTTTACCTGATGAAATTGCAAAATTTGCCTGTAAAATTCATCCGTCTGAAATACACGACTTCATGTTGTCATGTAAAATGATTGTGGGCGAATCTGCAACAATGGCATCGGAAGCGGCATGCCTGGGTATTCCGGCGATTTTTATTTCAAATACGGGAAGGGGTTATACAACGGAGCAGGATAAAAAATATGGCCTTATAAAACATTACCAATTGAACCAATGGAACGAAATTGTGCAAACTATGAAGGAATGGGCATCTAAAGACCTAAATGAAGAATGGCAGAAACGGCGTTGGAATATGTTGAAAGATAAGATTGACGTTACGTCTTGGATAGTTGATCTTATAGAACATTATTCTGAAAGTTTTGCAACCGCACAGAAGGGCGAATTTTCGCAGTACGCACTAACTTATGAGTGATGAATAATTAAGGGTGTGAATAGCGGAATATCGTATGCTTTACACAAATCGACAGTTACATCCTTATCTCGAGAAGCGGCTAAAACTTCTCCCCCCTCCCTTGTCACTTTCTTGATGAGATTGCGAAAAAGATGAACATGTGCAGGACAGGATGTCCCAGATCAAAAAGTAATTTCATTTGATTTGATTATCATATTTCTTGATGCAATTATCAATTAAGGATATATGACTTTTAGTCCACTCTATTGTAAGCATTATCCCTTTTTTTAAATTGATCATGGGGCCAAAACCCAATTGATTTTTTGCCTTTTCAGTACTTCCAAAACGTTTTCCGGAGCGATCCCAATTTCGTTTTGGACCCATTTGAACTGGAACAGGATTTTCGGTAAGTTTATTTATCAATTGAGCAAGTTTCAATACAGGGGTTTCAATACCACCGGCCAGATTATAAACTTCACCCGGTTTCCCGGTTGTTGCACACAACATTAATCCGCGCACAATATCATCAACATATATGAAATCACGAGTAGCAATACCACCGTTTTCCACTATAAGTGGCATCTTTTTGACTGCGCGGTAAATAAAGGTGGGGATTACGTTACGCCAAACGGTAGCCGGTGTTCCCCGCCACTTCCCTGCTCCAAGTATTTCTCCCGGACCATAGACATTCTGAAACCGAGCCTTAACTATGGGAAGATTATCATGCATAAAGTAGTAGTTTGAATAGAATTCTCCAATAATCTTTGAAATCTGATAAGGACTATCCAAGTAGAGTGATACAGGTGTATCTTCGGTTGTTGCATGAGCTGTCTCATATGTTTTTTCTGCCACGGTACATCCCGCTGAAGAATAGACAACTTTTTTGATTCTGCTAAAATTTTTAATATGCTCATACAGTTTAAGAGTTGTCAGCGTATTATTTTCATGATCGGCGAGAGGATTATGAATAGAACTCTGGTTTCCGTGATAAGTAGCGAGATGAAACACATAATCAAAATCATCTTTCAGCATAGATAGTATCCTGTCATCTGCTATCGATCCCTCTATAAATTTTACATTTGGGACTGCGGGAACATTAACTCTTTCAGCGGAAAGCAGGTTGTCAACAATAACGATTTCAACCTGCCTCGTTTCTAAGAGTGTCTTTACCAGATTACTTCCTATGAAACCTGCACCACCGATCACTAACATCTTTTTTGAGAAAAATTCTTTCAATTCTTTTCCCTGGTTTACCTTCGTTTATTTCAATTTATGAGGTTTTTATAGTAGTGACTTTTATCATGAAATTCCTGTTGCCAAACTTCAAGACTTAGCAATCCCCAAATCTTTCTACCGAACGTTGATTCCGAATCAAGACCTTTTAGTACTTCTTCAGAATTTATATAAAACCGTTCTTTTGCTTTTCGTGAGTTAAAAATATCAAAGATATATTCACGCAAGCTTCCCTTAAACCATTCGTTAACAGGTACGGGGAAGCCCATTTTGTTTTTTCTGTTTGCGATGATATCCGGAAGAAGGTCTCTTACTGCATTGAGAAGGACCATTTTTAATGTTCCGTCCTTGAACTTGATATCAGACGGCATTGTTGCAGCAAACTCGACAATCGGGTGATCAAGAAATGGCACACGTGATTCAAGACCATGAGCCATGCTCATGCGGTCTTCAACTTGAAGTAACGCAGGTAATAGTGTTTTAAAATCGAAATGCGTCATTTTGTCCAAGTAGGATTCTTTACCGACATTGCTTCCATTGAAGATCTTGGAAAAAGCCTCGAATGGCGAGTAATCTCCGAGTACATCCCATCTGATTTCTTTTTCTAAAGTATTTGCTCGATTGATAAGCCGATAGTAGCGCTTATCGATATCATCAAAAAGACCTTCTCCCCAAAATTCCCTGATTAGTGGCTTATAATTTTGCAGGGCAATTAAATTTGGTATGATCGATTCATAAGTGACTATAAAGTTTCCGTTCTGTAATGTGCCATCAATAGCCCCTTTGATACACTGTTCAAAATATGCAATCAGATAGCGGGTATATCCACCGAATATTTCGTCTCCACCTTGCCCTCCAAGAACTACCTTCCGATATTGCGATGCAAGCTTTGATACGTGATACTGGGGAAAAGAACCAGGTCCTGCAACAGGGTAATCAAGGTGATAAATAACCTTATTAAATGTTTTTATAAAATCATCACTTGTTATTTCTATCTCATGAAGCGACAACCCATAAGATGATCCAAGCGCTTTGGCATATTTACTTTCGTCATACAATTCACCAAGGGAGAATTTGCCAGTGAATGCTTTAAATTCATCATCATTAGTAAATGATGAAGCAAGTGAGGTGATAGCGCTCGAATCAATTCCACCACTTAAATATGATCCGAAAGGCACATCGCTTACAATATGATATTCGACAGACTCATTAATGAGATTGCGGAGTTCCTCTGTGAAATATCTTGCCGTGTGATTAAAGTCAGGTATATAATAAACTTCCCAGTATTGGTTTGTTTGTATGTTATTTCGATTTACAGTCATAGTGTGACCGGCTGGCAGTTCGTGTATTCCCGCAAATAGAGTTTTTCCATCAAGAATAAATTGGAATGTAAGATAATCATTTAATGCATCTATATCGGTTTCGATTTGTGGCAGGAATAGCAGTAAAGTTTTTGCTTCAGACGCAAAAACAAGAACATTGTTGATAACAGCGTAGTAAAATGGTTTGATACCAAAACGGTCACGTGCACAGAATAAGCGCATTTTTCTTCCATCCCATATGGCAAATGCAAACATGCCACGCAGGTGATTTACACATTCAGTTCCCCATTTATTATAGGCAGCAAGAATTACTTCAGTATCAGATGATGTTTTAAATTGATAATTCGATAATTCCTTTTTTAAGTCACGATAATTGTATATTTCACCATTATAACAAATGACATTCCCATTAATATCTGTCATAGGTTGTGCACCGGTATTAAGATCTATGATACTGAGACGTCTGTGAGCAAAGCCAACATGATTATGTTGATGCGTCCATATTCCTTCACCATCCGGCCCCCTGTGAGACTGAACCTGGTTCATAACATGAAGGTGTTCTTTAAGATTGGGATAGGGACTGTGCTCTAAATTTAAGATTCCTGCTATACCACACATATTTGTTCGGAGTTTTCCTTGATAATAGTGTTATTTTACTTTTTGGTGTCTTCTACTCTCAGGTGTGTATATGTTTCGGTAATTCCATACCTTTTATAATATTCAACGGCAACCTTGACACCTACTTCAAGTGATGTTGTAACTTTCCACTTAAAATCCTGTTCGGTTTTCGATGGATCAAGTAAAATAGTATATGCATCCTCTTCTCCTCTGGGACGAATCTCAACTTCCTCATCCAGAGTAATACCTAAGGCCTGGACTGTTGCATCGAATAGTTCCTTAATTGAGAAGTCTCTACCTGAAGATATATGATAGGCACCCGCAGAACCTTCACCCTTCAGTGCTGTCATTACAACGTCTATTAAATCCTGTATGTAAATAAAGTCGCGTCTTGTATCCATGACAAAACAAGGGTTATTATTGGTAAGCCGCTGATAAAAGGTGGGCAATGGACCGCTTATGTTTCTGGGACCGTATGCGTTTGCGAGACGGAACGTAATATAGTTTATACCGGATAATTTGATATATTGTTCTCCAGCTGTCTTGCTTATTGCATAACTACTTCCTTCAGGTTGTATGGGATGGTTTAGTGTTATCGGTTGTTCAACAGGTTTCAAACCATAACAAAGTGCCGTCTGAAAGTAGATTAAACGAGACACATTGAGACGTCTGGATTCTTTAGTAATGATTGCTGATCCCAATACATTGGTACGTACATCTTCTTCCCAGTTGTCAGGGTCTTTGTAAGAGGCTGCTGCATGGACAACCTGGTCGGGATGAAAATCATCAAATATTTTTGCCACTATTTCTTCGTCGGCAATTGTTCCTTCAACAATAATCAAATTAGGATGAGCCTTAAGATTATCACGTCGACCGGTTGAATAATTATCAATTACAAGAACCTCATTTCCCTCAGCTAATAAACGATCCGAAAGGTGCGATCCTATAAAGCCCGCACCACCTGTAATTAAAACTTTCATAGAATAATCTCCCACTTAGTTATTTTTCGTCAAAATAATTCTGAATTTTAGATATTACTTCCTCATTAATCGTAACAATTTACTATAAGTCCCGGGCAAAAAAGACTTGCCCAATTTTATGATGGTTGACGTAACAATAACCCCAATCCATGAAAAGGTTTCCGCCCAGATCATCCACTTATACGCAAAAACTTGTCCAAATGACAGTTTTTCTTTGAATTCAGGAGTTTTTTTATGGCCGAGAGTTTTTTCTAAAATAGTATTCACAAAACTTCGGTATGTATATCGTTCCGATTCAACTATATCACGGTAAGCTTGTTCCGTTAACTTGTATCGTATTTTATCTTTACTGATAGTATCTATCACTTGATCAATATTGCTAAAATCATACTTTAACTCAATATAGTGCTTCCCAGGAAGCAGGATATCATTATATCTGCCTTCGACGAGTATCTGACATGTTTTTGTAGCACACGCTTCTAAATGCCTTGGTGAAATTGCCATTAGATTCAGGAAGCCATCTTCGTGAGGGAAACATGAAGCCTCAATTTCGTCGAATGTTGCGTCGGGATGTTTAGCCTGATAATTTTCTGTTTTATATCTTATGGATCCATCTCTGTCTAAGACAGTAGCTCCACCTTCTACTCCTATTGTATACTTGCATCGTAACAAGAACCTGTACCAGTCATCTCCGTAGAAGGTGTCTTTGCCATCGGTAGATATGTCACACTTTAGATTATATTTGTTAGCTACATCTTTAAATATATCGGCAATTTTGATTTTTAAAAATCCATGTCTTCCCAACCAATGACGAATCCCATAAGCTCTGTATCCAATATCGATTGGCCGATTAGAAGAAGATTCTTCGAGTTTTTTGATACGTAAAAGCGTTTTATCATCGAGGTATCCGGTTAACACTTTAAGGAATTTAACTTTCTGAAAATCTACCTTGTGGTAAATCTTTGGCCATTCCGATTCGGGAGCAACTGAAAAGACATAGTCAATTTCAAATTCATTTATAAAATCACAGAGCATGTCAGTTTTTATAAATTCATCTTGGGGCAAGGCTACTTTTATGGTTTTTAATTCTTTCAGAGGTCTTGCTTTTTTGAGGAAACTATTGAAATTGACCCAGCGTTTTGAAAGAAAGGTTGTGTGAAATATTACGAGATCAATCGGAACTTTGAAGATGTAAGAAGGAACTTTTCTTACAGCCAAATTGAGATAAATAATGTTGTAATTTGAATAACGGCTGAAACAGTAAAGATGATCTTTTACTGTTGATCTAAGTGGATAATTGTAATTTCCATATACAATTAAAATATTTAACATCTAATACCCTTAAATCTTATATACTTATAGACTTTTTGAAATGGCGTTTAATAAACGGTCTTAAAATATTGATAACTTGTTTTCTAAACGGAAGCTGTCGATATGGTAGAGATCTTAACAAACGATAAAAGCTACCTTTTTTAAGTGTAGTTTCAACATATTGTATTTCATCACCGGAAACATTATTGGGTTGTAGACCTCCAACCATTAACTCGTCATCAAATGTTTTGATGAAGTTTCTATAGCTATAATTTCCTGAAGCTATTAAATCTTGATATGCTTTTTCTGTTAATCTATGCCGCAACTCCTGATTATTAAACATTTTGATTACTTCGTCGAAGTTAGAAAAGTCTTTTTTTAGCGGAATATAATGCACCATAGGTTTCAGAATCCCGGAGTATTTTCCTTCAAATAAAATTTGACATACGCGAAAAGCAGATGCCTCGAAATGCCGCGGGCTGATTGTTCTATACGGAATGTTATTTTCGTATTTATGTAAAAACTTGTTATATATTTCATTAAAAGTAATTCGCGGATTATTTGTAATAGTTTCTTCGCAGGATTGACGTACAGTGTCCTTTAAATCGAATATAGATACTCCGGCTTCAACGCCAAGTACAGCTTTACAATTAGCGAGAAACTCGAACCATTTATTTCCATATATTCTTTTGCTTTCTTCTGTTTCAATATCAAGATTTAATCCTGATTCAGATGCAAGTTTACGAAATTGAACGCCGATAAAATGTTTTTCTTGAGCACCCTTTCCCATGTAAAAAGGTAATTGACGACCCCTATAACCAATGTCAATTTGACGTTCTTTGTCTGGTTTAAAATACAATTCAGCTATTTCAATTAGATTATCGCTAACATAACCAGTTAAATTATAAAATATTTTAGGTACCTTAGTATATTTTTCGTATGTGTTTTTGAAATAAAGGGGTTCTACTAAAGTATAAATGCAATCTAGCTTACACTGGTCTATTAAATGAAATCTATGTGGACAGAAATGATATTCATCCTGAAAGAAAGCAATTTTATAACTGCTATTACTTTCTTTAACGTAATCCAAGAATTTACCTGCAAGTCCGAAGGGTGCCGCTCCAAAAAGAGAATAATGAAGAAGGATGATTTTGAATTTTATTTTTGATAAATCTTTTGGAAAGCCAAAGCAGGTATTTACTTTCCAAACTTTAAACTGGGAGTAATCTGAAAATGCGTCAATATGTTCCATAATCGTTGGGGCGTTTTCAATCAAAGAAAGCCGATATATTAGCAATATCCCGTTTATCATAAGAAAAATAATCCCTTTTAATGCGTGGCAGTTTACTGTCGAGCTTACTTTTTTATTACAAAGTTCATTTCAATTGGATAATACAAGTATTCTATGATTTTTCTATGCAATATGGGAGCATATTTCTGAATTTTCGTTAAAATTTGCCGCCATATAGAATGTCCCACAAAAAATGGCAAGGACCATTTAAGTCGGCCCATTGCTGGATAATATCCAGCATATGTAATTTCAACAACTTTGCATTCAAAGATACGTTCAAATAGTAGCTTTAGAGAGTTTTCATCAAAGTTTCTTACATGAACATACTTATAAGGACAGACTTCTGGAAGATAGCTATATAAGTTTTCACGGTATGGAACACGAACAATTAATATGCCACTCTTTTTTAAAACATTTAGAAGATTCCTGACTGACAAGTTCAGGTCTAATACATGTTCAAGCATGTCCGTGCAAACAACAACATCAAAATATTCCTGTTTATAGGGCAATTCTTCCACTAATGTATAGCAGACTTCGATTCCTTTCTTTTGTGATAGTTCCAAGTAGCCAAAGCTTATATCAAAACCATAACGTTTTAAATAAGGGAAATGAGACAGCAAACGTCCCATACCCACACCAGCATCTAAAATTTTATCATTATCATTAGAATATGTTTTTATAAGGTCGATTGTTGATTGTTCGCATTGTTTCCAAAGTGCTTCTTCAATGAAGGGATTGTGTCCGGTTTTTTGGAAATGTTCTAAATGATCGGAAGAAATCTTTTCATAGTTATCAATATATTCGTTTGATTCCGAGAATACAGGAATTGTGCCATGATGTCTGAGAGGTTTTCTTGAATAGACTGAGTTAATGATTTTACTTTTCATTGTTTATTTTCTCTAAGATAAATGTACTCTGTTAATAATTGGTAATACTTTATTTTTAATTTTCCATAGTGTCTGCCTCTCGTTGTAATTCAGGGAATAATAAATTAATACAAAAAGTAGTATTGTTGAAATTATTGATATCCCTATTTCCATTGATAGAGGAAGTTCTCTTTCTAATGGCATAATGATCATATATGCCAAAAATATTAAAGAAAAACGAGCTATGCGGTTCCATTCATGAGATACTTGGATATACTCACTTTTTTTCATGGTATTCCATAATTGGGTCAACAATACCATTGAAAGGAATCCAAGCATCAGAGCTATCGCAGCACCCATCATGCCGTATAATGGAATAAACAATAAATTTAAAAGTATGGTAATTACTGCCGCTATTCCTTGAATTATACTAACATACTTGATCTGTTTCGCAAAATACATACCCGGCAGTAGAATACTGAATACACCGATAAGAAATTGAGTAGTAGCCGAAAATCCTACAACTTTATAGGCATTGTGAAACGACGGCTGAGTCATTATGTACACTACCGGCTTTGCCGCAATGAAAAACATTATACAAAGCGTACCAAAACCGAACACATAATATGTCAATATTCGTCCAAATAAACGAGAAGCTTCTTCTTTCTTTTCCATAAATGACATGAAGTAGGGATACCATGCAGAGATAAATCCATTTACAAAAACAGTCATTATCATCCCTATATTAAATCCGATTGTATAGACACCCAAACAATCAAGGCCATCGAACCATTGGAGCAGATATTTATTAGCGTCTCTCAAGATGAAGAAGAATGCAAAGCTTGGAACAAGGGGAAGTCCAAGACGAAGCAACTCTTTGGTTATCAAGGGGTTAAAACGTAATTTAATCTTTGTAGTTACGAATAAAAGGATTAACGAAAAGCTCCCAATCTGACCAATCAGGTAGCCCTGTACATAACCAAGAACACCTTTTTTGAGTACCACGACCATCCAGAAAGTTGCACCTATCACAAATAGTGCCGAAAGAAATGTCAACACAACAAAAAGTTTTGCCTGTTTTTCAAATTGCAGATATAGTTGAAATGGTGTTTGAACGATACTTATAGCCGTGGCGATTAAGAAAATGACTATAAGATTTGAGTATACATCATTTCTCAGGGCCAATAAACTTATCTGGCACGAAAATAAAGTTCCTAAAATAACCATTATTACTGCACTCAGGACAAGAAGAACAAAAGTTGTCCAGACCGTCGCTTCCTTTCGAGATGTGTTGTCACCCTCAAAGTAAGATACGCCCATTGAGGCATTCAAACCCAGTGTAAAGACAGGAGTCAGAACGAAGGCAATTAATCCCAATATAGATATGATTCCGTAATCCGAGGGAGTTAAGTAGGCTGTAAAAACCGGAAGCAACAAAAAGCTTAAAAAGCGGTTTAATATTCTGCCAAAGCCATATATGACGGTGTGGCGTGCCAGTTGTTTGAGTTGTTCCTTCATTGCCGAGTTGAATAATTTAGGCGCTTATCAAAGCAAGATAAACAATTTTTTGTTTATATGTTAGTTTATGTTTATGCTGCAATTCCAATATGTTTAAAGATGCTTTGCATCTCAGTTTTGATATTTTCGTAATGATAATCTATAGGGACTCTATTTTTAGGTTTAGGGCCGCTCTTGCGTTTGCATGCATTGGATAACAGTGGCAGCATCACCTTTTCACGCAAGACCATGAATGCCACTATCATCCTTAAAC
>JAGGVB010000028.1 GCA_021158245.1 bacterium
ACGCTCTTGTAAAAGGTATTTTGTCAACCGGTATAGATGTAATTGATGTCGGGGTTGTACCGACTCCGCTTGTTTATTTTTCCATTGTGCATTTTAAAACACACGGAAGCGTAATGGTAACAGGCAGCCATAATCCGATTGAGTTTAACGGGCTGAAAATGAATAACGGTATGCTGTCTCTCTACGGTGATCAGATTCAGGCTGTTAAAAAGCTGATAGAGGAGCAGGATTTTGAACAAGGCAGCGGAATTCTTTCCGCAAAGAATATAGTTGAACCGTATAAAGAAATGCTTTTGGAACGGATTAAAATTGAAAAACCTTTTAAAATTGTTATTGATGCGGGCAATGCCACTGCAGGCCCGATTGCTCCTGAAGTTTACGAAAAAATGGGGTGCGAAGTAATCCGCCTCTATTGCGAGCCGGACGGGCATTTCCCAAATCACCTGCCAGATCCCACTGTTATGAAATACATCAAGGATTTAAGAAAGACAGTTACGGATAACAAAGCGGATCTTGGTTTCGGATATGACGGAGATGCCGACAGAGTGGGATTAATTGATGAAAAGGGGCGGGTTGTATTTGCAGATCAGATACTTGCCTTATTATCAAAGGAAGTGCTGAAGAACAATCCCGGTGAACCCATTATCTTTGATGTAAAATGTTCTCAATTGGTTCCGGAAGTTGTGGAACAGGCCGGCGGAAAACCCATGATGTGGAAAACAGGCCATTCTCTAATCAAAAAAAGAATGCATGAAGTAGGAGCCCCTCTTGCAGGAGAGATGTCAGGACATATCTTCTTTAAAGACGGGTTTTTCGGATTTGATGACGGTATTTATGTTTCGTTCAGGCTGGTACAGCTTCTTTCCAGGCAAAATAAAAAACTTTCCGAACTTGTTGACCAGCTGCCGGCCTTTATCTCTACTCCGGAGATACGCATAGCATGTCCGGATGATAAAAAATTTGGTGTAGTCGATGAATTGATTAAAGAGTTTAAGGCAGAATATGATGTAATTGACATTGACGGTGCAAGAGTGCTGTTTGGCGACGGATGGGGACTTGTCAGGGTTTCAAACACTCAGCCGATTCTGGTACTGAGATTTGAAGCAAAAACAGAAGAACGTTTAAAGGAAATAAAGAATATTTTTAAAGATAAGTTGTCAAAATATCCGTTTGTGGCTGTAAATGAAATTGATGAGTAAATACTCAAAATAACATTTTATTGCAGGGGAAACTACCTATGTTCAGGGCAATGCTTCGTCTTGTAAAACATTCTGCCATATACGGTACAGGTTATGTATTAAGCAGAGCCCTGATGTTTTTTTTACTTCCGATTCACACAAACTTTATGACAAAGGCTCAGTATGGGATTGTTACTGAGCTTTATGCATTTATGGCTGTAGGTGCAATAATATATTCCCTTGGCCTTAATAATGCAGAAATACAGTTCTACATCACAGATTCTGATCCGGAAAGAAGAAAGCATCTTGTTTCAACTGCATTTTATATAACCCTCGTCTGGACATTATTTTTATCATTAATTATTTTTTTTGGCAGAACCTTTTTGTCGGGTCTTTTTTTTCACAGTACAGAGTACGGCAATCTTGTGTCAATAACTGCGTTAATAATGGTTTTTGATGTTGTTTCTCTTCTTGGCTATAATATTTACAGAGCGGAGCAAAAATCTCAGTTTTTTATTCTGATCCATTTTTTACAGGTTGCAGTAATTGTAGTTTTCACATTTCTTTTTGTTGTCAAATACAGAATGGGCCCAAGGGGTGTATTCCTTGCCAATTTAATAGGATCCGGTACGGCCTTTTTGTTTCTTTTGCCTGTTTTATCAGGATTTTTTATTAAAACAATTGATCTGAAGCTTTTAAAAAGAATGCTTTCTTTTGGCCTCCCGTTTATTCCTGCAATTATAGGTCTTGTTCTTATAAATGTTGTGGACAGGTTTTTTATTACAAGAATGCTGGGACTGGAAGCAGCGGGAATTTACGGAGCAGGATACAAACTTGGTATGACAATAAATCTGATTGTTATAGGATTCAGTTATGCATGGCACCCTTTTTATATTTCTGTGTCGAATGATTCCGAATCAAAGGAACTTTTCAGTACTGTGCTGACATACTTTCTCCTTTTGTGTGCAATAGTATTTCTTGCGGTAAGTTTTTATCTTAATGATATTGTCAGATTTAAAATTGCAGGAGTCACATTTTTCGGCAAAAATTTTTGGGATTCAACTGTTATTGTACCTGTTGTAATGCTTTCATATATTATGTACGGCTGTGTTATGATTTTTCAGGCAGGTATATACATAAACGAAAAAACCAAATATCTTATCCTGATTTCAGGAACAGGAGCAGGGGTCAATATTATTGGTAATATAATTTTGATCAGAATTTTTGGCATAACAGGCGCAGCAATAGCAACATTTTTTTCGTTTGCCATAATGGCTGTTTTAAGTTATATTATATCAGACAAGTTTCTTAAAATTAAGTATGATTTTATTCGAATATTCCACCTGATTCTGGCAGCGGTAGCAGTTTATTTTTCCTATAAATATTTTAAAATTGATTTCGGAAGATTGACAGGAATTATATTTGTTTTGTTATTCTTACTGGTTTTAATTGTTACGGGATTTTTTTCTGTAAAAGAAAGAGAAAAAGTCAGGTATATTTTGGCACGTTTATGGCATTAATAAACCAGATAACTAAGGCTGAATAAAGACAGCCTTGAAAAAGGTAGTAAAAAATAGAAATCAGTGTACTAAAATGGTTTATATTCGGCCATTCGTAAAAAAATTAATCGAATTTACGTTTATGAAAAATGTAAAACTTATATTTATTTTGTCGTTTTTAACAGTTCTACCGCTGTTTGCACAGGAGTGGACAGAGCCTGTAAATGTTGCCAATGGCCAGTCTCCTGCATTTGCAATTGATCATAAAACCGGAAGATTGCATATTGTTTCTGTAACAAATGAGCCGGGAGGCGGTGTTTTATATTCAGTACTTGATTCAATCGGCAATGTTATTACAAGCTCTTATCTGATTCAGAAGACAGTTGGAGACAGCGGTAAATACTGGTTCGGACCTGCAATAGATCTTGATCAGTCCGGTAATCCGAATGTACTTTTTAGGCAGCATCCGAAAGAATATGATAAATATTTCTATGATGTGTATTATACAAGACTTATAAATGGGCAATGGTCAAACTATGTGAGAGTATCGGTAAATCAGAGGCGAGGATACATGGCCAGGCTGATTTTGGATAATACAAATACTGTACATACTGCTGTAGGTTTTCAGCGGGAGAATTATTTTTGGGGAGGAGTACACTACAATCGTGTTTTTGACGGATCACTTGTAGCAGGGAAGAACTATGAAATAACTACTGTAGAGAGAGATGAGTGGCGGCCTGATGACCGTGTAGCAATGGCTATGTCTCCTGATGGAAAAATTAATTTGGTTCTCGGATGTCCCGGAATAAACGGAAACCGTGAAGGGCGGATCACATATTACATATCTAATAACGGAGGCGACAGTTTTAAATGGATTGCGGATATTCACACTGCAGACTGTCATGACAGAAATGGCGCTCCGGATATTTTTGCAGATAAAGCAGGTAATATGCACTTTAGTTTCGGAACAGTCGCGGATCTCGCTGTTAATGATAAGCCTTCTATTAGATATGTAAAATATGACAGTAAAGGAATACAGCGGATCAATATTCCAGTAACAAAGCCAGGGGATATTGACGGATGGAAATGGGGAATATCTTCTGTTGCTGCGAGTGATGACGGGAAATATGTGGTCATTATTTTTGTCAAGGCTCCGGGCAAAGAGCTGTATGCTGTTATGTCTAAGGACGGGGGATATACATGGTCGGATAAAGTACTTCTGGATGATTATTGCGGCGGCTACTGGAACGGATGGGACGGACGTGATCTTCCTGTAATACGTGCATACAGAAATCATTTTTATGCTGTATATCCCAAATACGACAGATATGGTTACAAAGGTATTAGAATGATGAGCCTTCGTAATGTGGGAGATGAACCCCCTGTTGCAGATGCGGGCGGGCCCTATTCTTCTAAAGAGGGAGGCACAATTCAGCTTGATGCTTCGGGCTCTTCAGATAGCGGAGAGAACAGCGGCATTGTTCTTTACGAGTGGGACCTGGACGGAGATGGTTCATTTGAGTTATCATCATCAATTTCTACAATTTCAACTTCATTTCCAGATGATTATTCCGGAAACATCTCTGTCAGAGTTACTGACAGAATTGGCCAGACCGCAACAGCTCAGGCCTCTGTCATTGTTGAAAACGTAGCGCCTGCTATTGAAATCGGGAATGACATAACATGCAATGAAGGAGATACGCTTCATTTTAATGCAGATGTAACTGACCCGGGGATAAACGACACTTTCCAGTATTTATGGAATTTTGGAGATGAAACTACTGCTGATACAAAAGAAGCATCTCATATCTACGGAGATAATGGAATCTATAATGTAACAGCTTCTGTGTGGGATGATGACGGAGGAAGCGATAACGATGTATTGACTGTTACTGTGCTTAATGTAACACCGAATGCAGATCCGGGAGGGCCATATACCGGCTCCCTGGGAAGAGAGATGACTTTTACAGGCACGGCTTATGATCCCGGGTTCAATGAAGGATTGAAATACGTCTGGGACCTTGACGGAGACGGTACTTTTGAATCTGTCGGTAAAACAGCAACATACACATATGACAAGACAGGAATCTATAACATCCGCCTTGAGGTTACGGATAAAGACGGAGCTTCTGATACTTCAGGAACAACAGTTACAATTAATAATGGACCTCCTGTTATTGCAGATATTCCGAAACAGGTTATATATGAAAAACAAAATTTTACACCCATCCAGTTAGATGATTATGTTTCTGATCCTGATCATTATGACAATGAACTTGTGTGGGAGTTTAAATCATCCGGCAGCCTGTCATTTAATATTACAGATAGAATTTTATATACAGTAGTGCCTGATACAGAATGGAATGGAACAGATACGCTCTTTTTAAAGGTTAAAGACCCTGGATATCTTGCAGATAGCACATATATTGTTTTTCAGGTACTGCCTGTAAATGATCCCCCTTCCTGGACAGCATCAATTGATACTACTGTGTCAGAGGATGACACGCTTGCAATTAAGTATTCAGATTTACGCAGCATGGTTACAGATGTGGACAGCGATCCTGTGAAGTTCAGTTTTTGGGCAAAGTATTCAACCTGTATTAACTGGGATACAACAGGAGTTGTGGCGATGAAATTCTGGGGGGACCCTGACTGGTGTGGAACAGAGAGCTTCATGCTGTTTGTTTCAGATGACCATGGAGCAGTAGATTCCACACTCATAAAGATTAAAGTTATACCGGAGCCTGATCCTCCTCTGCCGTTTGCATTGGTTTCACCTCTCTATATTTCTTATGCTGATCAGGTTGACAGTATTGAGTTTGTCTGGAATAGAACAACAGACCCTGATTCAGGAAGCAGTGTTTATTATGAGTGGAGGCTGCGAAAACAGGGTACAAGTTCAACATCTTCTCTTTATACAAAAATTCTGCAGGATACGGTTTATGTTTTTAAGAACGGGCCTGAGCTGGGAAAAGGTATCTACATCTGGCAGGTTTATGCAAGAGATGAAACAGGATTGTGGCGTAATAGTAAAAATGCCGGCATAATAGATGTTGATTATGATGCGGGTGTAGAAGATTCATTAAAGGTTTCTCCTGATAAATTTGTCCTTTTGCAGAATTATCCTAACCCTTTTAACAGTGAGACAAAGATCGGGTATTATATTGCAGAGCAGAGCGAAGTAAAACTTATTATTTATAATCAGCTTGGCCAGATAGTCTGTTATCTTGCACACGGCATCGAGGCATCTGGTATGCACATTCAGACCTGGAACGGGAAAGACAGATACGGACAGGATTTGCCTACAGGCGTGTATTTTTACAGGCTTGAAGCCGGGGGACATGTGCTGCTCAGGAAGATGGTTTATATCAGGTAGTATTCTTCCTTCTTTAAAATAATTTACTGATTATACGAATTCCCACGAAATTTATTTTTAATAATTTTTTTATACTCAGCTCATGCACCCACAGATTACCGATAAGAGATTTCGGAAACAACACACGCTTCTCTAATATACAACAAATTTAAATCAGCCCTGCAGGGAGGAATATTAAAAGGTGTTGTTCAGTTCCGTAAATTCAGTCTGAAAATCAGCGAGCCTCTGCTTGGAAAGACAAACAAATACAGGTCATTTATAGGCAAATAGTGAAAAAATAAAATGATATTTTTGCATAAGTTTATGTTTTATAAAACGTAACATAATAATGTCAGTAATTTTAATTTGAGAACTTTTTGGTTGACAAATTATATGTTATAGCTTATATTAAAGATATGTGTTTGTTTGAATCTGCATGAAGAAAATATGAAATTCCAAAACATTGTTCCTGCTGCTATTTATGGCATTCAAGTTTAGAGAGACAAAAATTTTTTAATGATTATGGCGTTTTGGGAAGGATTTTAATTTATAGTAAAAACAGCGCAGGATACATTTAATATTTATTTTAACTGAATTTAATATTATAGTAAACCGAACAATTAAATTGTTGGTTATTTTAAGGAGAATTATATCAGAATTAATTGTAGTTGATTGAGAGTTTTGTTGTATTTTTTTAATGGGGGAATAAACAGAACGAGATATTCTTCACCGGCTCAATACCCCTACTGCAACAGGCATTAAATTCGGATAAGCCGGTTGTGCTTTTTCTATTTTCTGTTAATGATTGCGGCACATGCCTTAACTTTTTAAACCAAATGGATTACTTTGCAAAAGTTTATAAAAATATTCGTTTTATTGCTGTACTAAGTGAGACTGATACATTGGTGTATGAAAAAATAAAGAAACAGTATGATCTGTGTTTTGATATGTTGCTTGATAGTGAGAAAAGATTAAAAAAATATTACGTTAATGATTTATTATACAAACACAAGCCTGTGGTCTTTGTTACGGAGCATGGTATAATCAGATATAAAGGGATACTTGGTGTTCCTAAGTACAGCAATATAGTTAAGGAGATTCTGATATGGATAAAAAATCGGGGAAAACAGGGTTAATACTTCTTATTACAGGATGCCTGTTTTTTGTAGTTTGTCAAAAGTCAGGTAATAAATATCTGCCCGGAGAAAAAGAGGTGATAAATATATTGCCCTCTTTAATCCCGGCGGGTAAAATAGCAAAGAAAGGAAACCGGTTAGTATGCGCTAATTTGCGAGAAATTTCTATACATCTCTCAGGTAAATCAAAAATGGTAAGCCCGGGCAAAACAAGAATTAAAAGAGATTCTCTTTACATTATTGACAGAGACTATCCACAGATAAAAGTTTTTACAATAAAAGGTAAATTTGTAAGAGATATAAATATTAAGCCTAAATTTAAACTTGGATTTTCTTATACGAATTTTTTACTGACAGATGACAAAAGAATTATTGTGAAAAATCCAAGGCAAAATGAAATAATTATTTCAGATTTAAACGGTAATGTGTTACAGCGCATCGATTTTACAAATAATAATAATGAAGGAATTTCTCTTGCAGGATTTGACTTTTGCAATATAGAAGGTTCTGACAAAGTTGTTTCAGGTTTGGTTCAGTATGATAAACATATTTTTAATGAAGCTTATAATATTGTAGTTATTGATCTTAAAAATGGAGTAGAAAATCGTTTTTTAAGACATTCCGAATTAATGAAGAAGTATAATCTGACTCATTTTCAGCCGATATCTTTTGTTGTTTACAATAAAAGAATTTTTTCAGTTGAGCAGCCTTTACCTTATATAAGAGTGTTGGATTTTTCCGGGAACACTATTAAAACATTCGGTTCGCCGGGAAAACATATGAAACCCATTGAAATGCAGCCGCGGCAGATGAATTTGATCCAAATAGACGATTTTATGTTTAGGCACACTTTTCATGATGCTCTGTTTAATGTTTGCAAAATACCTGGTATTTATAAAGACTGCATACTTTTAGTGTATTGTAATAAATCAGATGGCATTCTGAGAAGTTGGGGTGTTTTGTATGATGTTGATGGAGAGCTTCTTTATAATGATGTCCGCTTCCCGGGTTATCCGGAAGACGTATTTGATGGCAATAAAATTATCTTCAGAAAAAGCATTGGCCATGATAAAATAGAATTAATTGCCGGGGAAATTGTTGTGAAGCGTAATATAGATTAAGCATTGCAAAATCTGTTTTAGAATAAATTCATAATAAGCTTTAATTGTCAGTATATAGGAAATTTTTTCAGATTTTTATTGAATGTAATCAGGTTTTACCAGTTTTTTATATTGTTCGGAATAGAGTCTAAGACTTCATTCGACTTGAAGGCTTTACATGTTTAAAAGTAATTTTTTCCAATTGTTTGTTATTTGCTTTCTGCTCATTTTCGCATCAAGCTGCAGAGACAAAGAAAAAAATACAGCAGAAATTATAACAAAAAAAAGAATAGCTTTAAAAACACCTCCCGAACTGTTGTTGGCACAAATTACTGATTTGACTGTTAAACCTGGAAGCAAAGAATTTTGTTTGACAGATTTAAATAATAATTGTGTTTGGGTCTTTGATTCTACAGGTAATTATATAAGGCATTTTGGCAGAAAAGGCCAGGGCCCCGGAGAATTTGATGAACCGCTATCTTTAGATTTTAAAAATAATCAACTCGCTGTTGTTGATAAAGGTAACAGCAGGGTTCAATTTTTTGATTGGGAAGGGAATTATCTGCATGGATTTGTATTATCAAATGCAGGAATGATTAACGGTATTGTATGGTCTTCTGTTAATCATAGATTGGTAGTAAGCGAGTCATTAGGTATGATACATTTTTCTTTCTGGAATGAAGACGGAACATCTTTTCTGCGCCGTAAATATCCTATTAATGGAATATTAATGCCTGTTCAGCTGGCAGGAGGTTCAGTAACTGAAACACCGGAGGGTGACATACTATATTCAGATTTAAAATCATATGATGTAGTCAGGCTTAATTGGCAGGGAGATACATTAAATCATTATATAAACAACAAAGAATATTTTCGCCCTGTTACTAAATCAGGTAATGCTTTCTTAAGGCAGAAGAAGATGGATTTGATAATAACCCCATTTCAGATAGGTAAATATATAGTTGTTCAGAGAATGAGAATGGACAAAGAAAAAGGTCTTATTGTCAAGGGGTCAAAAAAATTTACATGTGATATATTTTATAAATCAGGAAAATTATTTAAAGAGGGCATAACAAATCCATTTCTTCCTGCGATTGCTACTGATAACAGAGTCATGTATTCAATCAGTTATCCGGATTCTGAGGAAAACTTAAATCCTGAGATAATCGTTTTGGGGTTAAAAATATTAACGAATAGTAAAGAGTAAAAGCGGGTAAGAGCCGCGAAGTGCGGTTTGTGAGGCATGTTTGTTTCTTTGGTTTTAAAATTATATGAAAATAATTTTAAATAATGTCAATATCATCAATCGACTGGTTTCTTTCCTTCTTCCTAAGCCATAGATATTTGATTCTTTACCAAGAAAATTTTCCCCTGTGTTTGATGTCAAGTTTTAGCATTATAGATTTAATGTATTTGTGGCTAAAATGCAATTAAAGTTACTTCAGGAAATAATAGATTATTTAAAGATTAGTGATAAATTTATCAGGCTCTATTAATACTTCCTCGTTCCTGCTGTTGGGGAAAGATATTCAATACAATTTATATAAATTTACGGAGGATTACAGAAATTCCATAAAAAATACTTGACAGATTAGAAAAAATTGACTATTATCTATATGTTAGGTCATTGAATGAACATATATGCAGCATTATTCAATGCATTGCTGCTTCTGATATGTAATCTGTGAAGGGATTCTGCTTACGGGTTATTTGGCCGTGAAGAATAAGGGATAAAAAGAGAGAATTTTTTTTAAGGTTAAAGTTCAGTCATTGAACTAATTAATAAGAACTTTTTGAATGGTTTTTCCCGATTATATTAAATGGAGAAAAGACAAACAGTGCGGCCGTGTGGGGCCTTTAACAAGGGGGCGATGATTGTGATGTGGAGGCCGCACTATATTTTATCAAAGTTTAACAGATACAAAAAAGCGGAGCTTAATGAATGCAGGGGAATAGTCTGTTTATAGGTGTGGATCTGGGAGGCACAAATGTTGACATGGGGATCGTGAATACAAGCGGACAGGTATGTGCAAAAAGAATATTCCCTGCTGAAATTGAAGAGGGAGAAAAAAAACTATTTGATAAAATAGCATTTAACGTTATTGAATTACAGAAGTGCTTAAACGGATCTGATTTTATAGGAGGAATAGGTGTCGGCATTGCAGGGCTTGTTAACAGCAAAAAAGGGGTTCTGCAAAAGGCTTTTAATCTGAAAGGCTGGTTAAATGTACCTGTAAAAGACAATCTGGAAAAGAGAACAGGATATAAAGTATTTGTTGATAATGATGCAAATCTTGCCGCACTCGGCGAGAGCATGTTCGGAGCGGGAAAGGGTGTGGAAAATTTACTGACAATAACACTGGGCTCAGGTGTAGGCGGCGGCTTGATTTTAAACGGAAAAATATTTCACGGCAAAGATGACGGCGCAGGAGAAATCGGCCATACAATAATTGACAGGAACGGCCCTTTATGTACATGCGGAAGAAAAGGCTGTGTTGAAGCGTTTGTAGGGAAACATGCAATTATCAGGTCTGTTAGGGAAAAGCTTGATAAATATGAAGATTTCATATTAAAAAAATATGATTTAAATAAATTGAGCCCAAAGGATGTAAGCAGCGCAGCTCTTATGGGTGATAAGCTGTCAATAGATGTAATGACAGGAGCAGGAGAAGCATTGGGAGTTGGTGCGGCAAACGCAGCAAATTTATTAGGATTAGAAAGAATTGTAATCGGCGGAGGGCTTGCAAATGCAGGTGATTTAATTTTGAAGCCTGCAAGAGAAAAATTGAAGGAGATTGCGCTGAAACCCCAAAGTGTCGAAATTGTCAGAGCTGCTCTCGGCGAGGATGCAGGTTTTATAGGAGCTGCAGCATTGGCGATTATGAAAATGAAAAATTAAAAAATCGGGAGATATGTATGGAAAGGCAGGAGATTCTTGAAAGAGTAAAAAGCGTCACAAAAGAGGTAATAAAAACAGAAGAAGAAATTTCCGATGATGCAAATTTTATTTTTGACCTTGGTGCCGATTCAATGCAGAGCGTAATGCTTGTTTCAGCATTTGAAGAAGAATTCGATGTAGATTTAGATGAAGACAAAGCGCTTCAAATCCAGACTGTTGCCGAAGCAGCGGATTTTATCAAACAGTATATAAAGTGAAGAATTTAATGCGGAGGAACCAGTGAAGGAAAAGCGGCGGATATTGAATGAACTATTCTACCCGAAATCAGTGGCTATTGTAGGAGCAAATAATGTAAAGGGTACAGTGCCCTATGATATTGTAAAGAATATTTTAAAATCGGATTTTAACGGAATTGTTTATCCTGTAAGCCCCAAGGAGAAGTCCATTGCAGGAGTAAAGGCTTATAAATATATTGTTGATATATCTGATCCTGTTGATCTTGCAATTCTTGTGTTTCCAAGTTCTGTATGCCACCTTGCAATGGAACAGCTCGGAGAGAAGGGAGTCAAGTCTGCTATTATCATATCTGCAGGTTTTAAAGAAGTAGGCAGCGAAGGTATTGAGCGGGAACAAAGAATAAAAGAGATTGCTGCTAAATATGAGATACCATTTCTCGGCCCGAATTGCCTCGGAATAATTAATACTGACCCGAAAATTAATCTCAATGCATCCTTTGCAAGGCGAATGCCAGAACAGGGAGAGATAGGATTTTTATCACAAAGCGGTGCATTATGCACAGCAGTGCTTGATTATGCATGGTCTCAGCACATAGGATTTTCAAAATTTGTAAGTTTTGGAAACAAGGCTGATATTGATGAGGTTGAGCTTCTCTATTACATGGCTGAAGACCCGAAAACGTCTGTAATTCTTATGTATCTTGAAGAGATAAAAAACGGCAGAAAATTGATGGATGCGGCACTGGATATTACAAAAAATTACAAAAAACCTATTCTTGCAATAAAATCAGGAAGGACCAGTCAAGGTGCTTCTGCAGCAGCTTCCCACACCGGTTCTCTTGCAGGAAGCGATGAAGTAACGGATGCTGCATTCAGGCAATCAGGAATAATAAGGTGTACTTCAATTGATGAGATGTTTAACAAGGCTATTGCATTTGCATATCAGCCGCTGCCCGCAAAGAACAGAGTTGCAATCATCACAAATGCAGGGGGGCCAGGAGTTTTAACAACAGATGCAGCAGTGAAAAGCGGCCTTGAGCTTGCAAAGTTTAACGATGAAACTTTGGATGTTTTCAGAAAAAATTTACCGAAAACTGCAAATATCAATAATCCGGTTGATGTGATCGGCGATGCGAGGGCAGACCGCTATCATGTGGCTGTTTCAAATGCTATGGCTGATGACAATGTTGATGGAGTTTTTGTTATATTAACACCCCAGTCAATGACAGATATCGACACGATTGCTGCTGAAATAGTCAAAGGAAAACCTGAATATACAAAGCCGATTTATACATCATTTATGGGTGAGGCTGATGTCAGGTCAGGTATAGATATCCTTTTAACCAACAAAATACCTCATTTTACACGCCCTGAATCTATGTGTGAATCTTTTGCTGCGGTATATAATTTTACTGGTTTTAACGGAAAGCACGACATGTCTGAGCCGGACAGTCCGATTTCAGTAAACAGGGAATCTGCTGAAAAGTATCTGAAGGAAAGAGAAGAGGAGGCGCCTGCATTTATCACTGAAGAGGGAGCTGTGAAAATACTGAAAGATTACGGACTTCCTGTACTTGAGAATAGTGTGGCAACATCTGCAAAGCAGGCTGCGGAGGCTGCAGAGAGAATAGGATTTCCTGTTGTGATGAAAGTTATTTCAAAAGATATTGTACACAAATCCGATGTTGGGGGTGTTGTACTTAATATTACATCCGCAGAGGAATCTGAAAAAAGTTTTAAAAAGATAGCTGACAGTGTAAAAGAGAAGATGCCTGATGCTGTAATGGAAGGAGTCTTTATAAGCAGAATGGCGGAAAAAGGTAAAGAGGTTATAATAGGGTTAAAAAGAGATCCCGGATTCGGGCCTGTTGTTATGTTCGGGCTTGGCGGAATTTATGTTGAGCTTTTTAAGGATGTTCAGTTCCGTGTTGCTCCGGTTAAAACGGATGAAGCATTGTCAATGATAAAAAGTATCAAGGCGTACCCGATTCTCAAGGGTATAAGAGGAGAGGCTCCTTCTGATATAGAGAGTACTGCAAAGGCGATTTGTGCTGTATCACAATTAGCTCTTGACTTTCCTGAAATTTCGGAATTGGACATAAATCCCATGATTGTGTACAGGCAGGGTAGGGGCTGTTCTGTTGCTGATGCAAAAATAATGATGAATTGGAAAGGAAAAGTAAAATGAGGATAATTATTCAAAAAGATGATGCTGTAATGAGCAGGTGGGCAGCTCATTATATTGTAAACAAGATAAATACTTTTAATGTTTCTGACGGCAAACCATTTGTCCTCGGCCTTCCCACAGGCAGCACACCGGTCGGTACTTACAAGGAACTTGTCAGGCTTTACAAAGAGGAAAAGGTCTCTTTTAAGAATGTAGTTACATTTAACATGGATGAGTATGTCGGTATTCCTGATGATCATCCGCAAAGTTATCACTATTTTATGAATTATCATCTGTTTAATCATGTTGATATTAACAAAGATAATATAAATATTTTAAATGGTAATGCTCCTGATCTTGAAAAAGAGTGCCGTGAATATGAAGAAAAAATCAAAAGCTATGGCGGCATTGATCTTTTCATGGGAGGAATCGGGCCGGACGGGCATATAGCATTTAATGAACCGGGTTCTTCGCTGTCATCAAGAACCAGAATAAAAACTCTGACTTTGGATACAATTATTGCTAATTCAAGATTTTTTGAGGATGATGTAAATAAAGTACCGAAACAGGCACTTACTGTCGGAGTAGGTACTGTGATGGATTCAGAAGAAGTTCTGATTCTTGTCAGCGGACTGAGTAAAGCGAGAGCTCTTCAGAAATGTGTGGAAGAGGGAGTAAACCACATGTGGACAGTTACAATGCTTCAGCTTCACAGACACGGAATAATTGTCTGCGATGAAGAGAGCACACAGGAACTTAAGGTGGGTACTGTAAATTATTTTAAAGAGATGGAAAAGAGCGATCTGGATTTGAAACTAATTGAAAAATAGAAGCGTAATGTTTTTAAAGCGCTGCGGGCCTTTTTTCGTTAATTCCCCTGTTTTCGAGAAAAGTGTTTGCAGCGCTTAAGTTGATGTAATAAAATTATTTGCCATTTAAGAGAGAATAGTTAATTTATAGTATAATGTAAAAAACACTGGTTTTATTTCGTGCGGAGGTCATGGAATGAATTTTAGTAAATTAAATAATGATGAAATTGAACTTCTTGAGAAAAAAGGATGCAGTTCGGGAAATTGGGATAATGTGTTTGCAGGTAAAGATTTTTCTCCGCACTTTATAGAAAATGTAAAATTTATTGGGAATGTAATTATTTCCGGTTTTACAAAAGAGTTAACAAGCCAGGGGGAAAAGACCGGAATTTATAATACATGTCTCTCTGACTGCGAGACAGGCCTTAACGTTTCTATTAACAGCACAGGAATTATTAAAAATTATATAATTGAAGATGAGGCGGTAATTACCGGGACTAATGAAATATCTGCAGACAAAGATTCGGGTTTCGGTAATGGAGTAAAAGTTGATGTGTTAAATGAAGCAGGGGGAAGAACTGTTCCGATTTTTGACAGGCTTAACTCACAGATTGCTTACATGCTTGTGTTTTACAGATACAGAACTGATTTTATTGACAAGATATTAAAACTTGTAAACAACTATATTCATAAGAAGATAGAAGTAAAAGGCCGGATAGGAAAGAGAAGCATAATAACAGGATGCGGTATTATCAGAAATGTTTGTGTGGGTGATTATGCGGTGATTGAAGGTGCCCTTGAACTTGAGAACGGGACAATTGCAAGTGAAGAATCCGCTTCATCAAAAATCGGCATTGGAGTTATATGCAGAGATTTTATTGTACTTTCCGGCTCAAAAGTGGAAAGCGGCGCTATTCTGGAATCATGTTTTGTAGGCCAGAGCGTGACAATAGGAAAGCAGTATTCTGCTGAAAATTCATTGATATTTGCAAACTCGGAACTTTTCCACGGCGAGGGTTGCTCTGTTTTTGCCGGGCCTTATACTGTTTCTCATCATAAATCGACACTTCTTATAGCCGGGTTCTTCTCATTTTACAATGCAGGCAGCGGAACCAACCAGAGTAATCACATGTACAAGCTGGGCCCAGTGCATCAGGGAGTTTTGGAGAGAGGCTCAAAAACAGGCTCTTTCAGCTACATGATGTGGCCAAGCCAGACAGGGCCGTTTACAAATGTTATCGGAAAACACTATACACATTTTGATACTAGTGACCTGCCCTTCTCAATAATAACGGAAGAGGAGGGAAAGAGTATACTCTCTCCAGCGATGAATCTTTTTACAGTAGGGACAAAAAGAGACTCGCAGAAGTGGCCTGACAGAGATAAAAGAAAGGGTGAGGATAAGTTGGATATGATACATTTTAAACTTTTCTCACCGTTTATTATACAAAAAGTTGTTAAAGGAATCAGGATTTTAAAGGACCTGCAGGAAACATCAAAAAAGGGCCAGGAATTTGTTCATTTTAACGGTACGAATATCAGAAGGCTCCTTTTACGGCCGAGCATCAAATATTATGAGATGGCAGTGAAAATTTTTACAGGACAGGTGGTTGCAGAATATATATTATCCGAACAGAATAAACAAAAAAGTATAAAAGCGGTTTTCAAAGATATGAATCTCAAAAATGAAGAAAATCAAACCTGGTTTGATATCGGAGGTATGTTTGCAAAAAAAGAAAGAATGGATGAATTAATCCGAAGTGTTGAAGCAGGCACAGTAAAAGATATAGCAGAATTAAATGCAGGATTAAGAAAAGTATACGAAAATTATAATAATGATGAGCTGCTGTGGTGCTTGAATCTGATTAAAGAGATTAAAAGCGTAGAAGCAGATTCCCTTTCTATTGAACAGATAAAAGATATAATAGATGAGTGGAAAGAAAATGCCGTAAAACTTAATAACATGATTTTAAGAGATGCGGAAAAGGAGTATGATAAGGCATCTGCAATTAGTTACGGACGGGACGGAATAAAGGATGATAAAGATAATGATTTTAAATCTGTCCGCGGATTATTTGAGGATAACAGTTTTGTCAATGCAGTTAAGAAGGAATCAATAGATATAGAAAATCTGCATAAAAGGGCGATAGATATATTAAATGAGCGTTGGGAGTAAAAGTGTGATGAATTTATCAGGAGTTGAGGATTATTTTTTAAAAAAAAGCGGATATGATTTAAAATATGAGCCTGAAGAAAAAATAGGAGTTGTAACAGTCAGCAACTTTCCTCTTCTCGGAAAGCTGACAGCTCTGCGTTTTATTGAATGGGTACAGGCGAATCCCGGCGGTGTTGTTTCTCTGCCTACAGGAAAAACGCCTGAATTTTTCATAAAATATTTTTTACACTATATTAAAACATGGAACAAAAAAGAAACAGCAGAAGAACTTGTCAAACATAGAATAGATCCTTCTATAAAACCTGATGTATCAAGTCTTCATTTTGTTCAGATTGATGAGTTTTATCCAATCAATCCCGCTCAACACAACAGCTTCTATTATTATGTTAATAAGTTTTATATAGATAGATTTGGGTTTGACAGAGAAAAGGCATTGTTGATAAACTGTAAAAAAATCGGAATTCCTGAAAAAACAAAATTAGAAGATGTCTGGCCTGAAATGTGGGTTGATCTGACTCTGAGATACAGAAAGCCCAAATCGAACATTGAGACTTTACAGAAATCTGTTCTTGAAGAAGTTGATCAGTGGTGTTCAGAATATGAGGAAAAAATTCGCGCACTGGGAGGAATAGGTTTTTTCCTGGGAGGAATCGGACCTGACGGGCATATTGCATTCAATATAAGAGGTTCTGATCACCAGTGTACCACCAGGCTGACTCCAATAAATTATGAAACACAAGCTGCTGCAGCAACAGATCTGGGAGGTATTGAGGTATCAAAAAAGCGGCATGCTATAACAATAGGACTTTCAACAATAACATACAATAGTAATGCCCTTGCAATAATTATTGCTGCCGGAGAAACTAAGGCAAAAGTTGTAGCAGATGCGGTTCAGCAGGAAGAGCACGTTAAATATCCTGCTACAGCATTACACAAGCTGAACAAATCCAGGTTTTATGTTACAAGATCTGCTGCAAGCCTTCTTACTGAAAGAAAGTATCTGGATCTGAAAAGAGCAAAAGTTATTGAGTGGCAGAGTGCTGAAGAGATTATTACTGATCTTGCTGTAAGAAAAAAGAAAGCATTTAAAAAACTTACGGGAAAAGATTTTGAATCTGACAGATTCGCTTCACTGATAAAAACTCGTACCGGTGGTTCCTGTAAAGATATTACAAATAAGGCCAGTGAAAGTTTCATAAATAAAATAAATACAGGAGCAGAAACTTTAAAGGGAACAAGGTTTCTACATACAGCACCTCATCACGATGATATTATGCTTGGATATCTTCCATATGCCATAAGACATATAAGAGACGCAAGCAACACACAATTTTTTGCTTATATGACTTCAGGATTCACAGCTGTAACAAACAATTATGCTTTGTATATGGTTGAAAATCTGAAGAAATTTTTTAGTAAAAAATATTTTAAAGAACTTTTTAACATCGATTATTTTAATCCTGAGAGAGGCCATTTTTGCAACAGAGATGTTTGGCAGTATCTGGACGGAGTGGCAGCCAAGAACGAGGAGATGAAGAGAGAAGGTGAGGCAAGGCGCTTTCTGCGGATTTTAATCAATGTTTACCAGGAAAAAGCAATAGAAAAAATCTCATTAAAGTTAGATGAACTTTCGGATTATTTTAAAACTCAGTACCCAGGAAAAAAAGACAGTAAAAAAATACAGGTTCTAAAAGGCATGATAAGAGAATGGGAAGCTGACTGTTTGTGGGGTTATCTGGGATTTGATTCGGGAGCCATACGTCATATGAGACTTGGTTTTTATACAGGAGACATTTTTACAGAAGAACCTACTGTCAGTAGAGATGTTGCTCCAATTGTATCGCTGCTTAAAGAGTGTAATCCGGATGTTGTTACAGTTGCCCTGGACCCTGAAGGAAGCGGACCGGATACTCATTATAAAGTAATGCAGGCTATTGCTGAATCGTTGCGGCAGTATGAAAAATTAAGCGGCAGGTCTGATATTGAAGTGTGGGGGTACAGAAATGTATGGTATAAATTTAAACCTTCTGAAGCAGATATTTTTGTGCCTGTGTCACTTAATATGTTTTCACTTATGGACAGCGCATTTTTGAATGCATTTCGTTCTCAAAAAAATGCATCGTTCCCCAGTTATGAACACGATGGCCCGTTTTCATCGCTGGCACGGAGTATTCAGGTTATGCAGTACAGCATGATTAAAACCTGTCTTGGCAGAGAGTTTTTTAATGATCACCCACATCCTCTAATTCGGGCAACAAGGGGCTTTGTGTTTTTGAAGAAGATGACTTTGGATGATTTTTATCACCACGCAAGGCATTTAAAGGAGTCTATAGAAGAGCGACGAGATTAAAGGATAAGATATAAGGACACACATACATTTTATTTTTTATAAGTCTCCCTTTCAAAAAGAGGACACCGAATGATTTCATGCTATATATTAATAAAAAATCGGGTGCATTTTGTTTTACATTTTCAGCCTTATTTTATTTGTGTTATTATATGATTTTTTGTATATTTGAAATATTTAAATAGGAATAATTCATTATTTACAGTCTACACAAATCCTTGATTTATATGTTATTAATACAAAACCGGAACGGGGAGTCGATATGCACAGAAAAATGGCACTTATCCTTATTTTGATGTTTGGTTTTATTATGTTTTTTATGTGTTCGGAAAACCGCAGCGGGAACAGTCTGCTGAGCATTGTACCTGTCCCGAAGTCAATTAAAATATTAAGCGGAAAATTTATCATCAGTGATAAGTTTAAAATAATGTCAGAGAGTGATGATCCCGGTGTGAAGTATGTAAGTGATTTTCTGGAGAATTACATATCAAGAGCAAGAAGTGCAAAAGTGCCTGTCATGGGATCAGAAGAAGAAAAAGAGAACACCCTTATTCTCAGAATAAATAAGCAGGAAGAGAAATCGCTTGGTGCAGAAGGATATGAATTAAAAATTACTCCCGGGAAAATTATTATCAGAGCAAACAAACCGGCAGGCCTTTTTTATGGTGTTCAGACAATTCTGCAGCTCCTGCCTGCTGAAATATGGTCTTTAAATACTTCAAAAAAAATCGGGACCATGGAACTGCCCTGTATAATTATTAAGGATGCGCCGAGATACAAGTACAGGGGAATGCACCTTGATGTAGGGCGGCACTTCTTCCCTGTATCTTTTATAAAGAGATATATTGATTATATTGCAATGCACAAGATGAATGTTTTCCACTGGCATCTTACAGAGGATCAGGGCTGGCGTATTGAAATTAAAAAATATCCAAAATTAACTTCCGTAGGTGCGTGGCGGAAAGAGACTATGATCGGACGGCTGAGCGACAGGCCCTACAGATATGATCATAAAAGGTACGGAGGGTTTTATACACAAGATCAGATCAGAGAAATTGTAAAGTATGCAAAAGAAAGATTTATAACAGTGATTCCTGAAATAGAGATGCCGGGCCATAGTGTAGCAGCTCTTGCAGCATATCCTGAATTTTCCTGTACAGGCGGGCCATTTGAAGTAAAAACCAGGTGGGGCGTGTCAAAAGATATTTATTGTGCAGGTAAGGATGAGACTTTCAGGTTTCTTGAAGATATTCTTACTGAGGTTATGGATCTCTTCCCTTCAAAGTACATACACATAGGAGGAGATGAAGCACCGAAGGACAGGTGGAAAAAGTGCCCTGACTGTCAGAAGAGAATTAATGAGGAAGGGCTTAAAAACGAGCATGAGCTGCAGAGTTATTTTATTACAAGAATAGAAAAGTTTTTAAATAAGCACGGCAGAAAAATAATCGGCTGGGATGAGATCCTTGAAGGAGGGCTTGCTCCCAATGCTGCGGTTATGTCCTGGAGAGGGATATCCGGAGGCATTGCTGCGGCAAGAACAGGGCACGATGTTATAATGACTCCCACAGAGTACTGCTATTTTGACTATTATCAGGCTCCGAGATCAATGGAGCCAACAGCAATCGGCGGCCTGACAACACTTAAAAAAGTCTACTCATTTAACCCTGTTCCAGAGGACAGCCTGATAGTTGATCAGCGAAAATATGTAATTGGCGGCCAGGGGAATGTGTGGACAGAGTTTATCGGTACGCCTGAATATGCAGAATACATGTTTTTTCCGAGAATGTGTGCTTTGGCAGAAGTTTTGTGGACACCAAAAGATAAGAGGGATTGGAATGGTTTTAAAAAACGTATGGATAAGCAGTACAAGAGACTTTATGAGATGGGCGCTGATTTCAGAATCCCTTGCCCTGTAATTGACAGAGCAGTAGTTGTCAACAAGGGAGAACCGGTAAAAATTGGCAATCCTTTATCCATAGGAGAAGTAAGGTATACAATTGGTTCAAAAGATCCTGATATTTCAGATTCTCTTTACACTCATCCCCTTGTTTTTAATACTCATGCAATTATAAAATCAAGAGTGTTCCTTCCTGACGGACGAGCGGGCAGTGTTGTTACAACTACGGTTCTTATAAAGGATCTTGCCCCAAAGGGTATGAGGTTCGGGCTGAATTATAAATATTTTGAAGAAGATTTTTCAGATACTCTGCCTGATTTTTCGTCTTTTAAACCTGTTTCAAAAGGACATGCATCAATACTTGATTTGGATGTACTGCCGAGAAGAGAAAGTCAGTTCGGAGTGATATTCACCGGATATATAAATATCAGCAGGGATGGTAAGTACCGATTCTGGCTTTATGCTGATGACGGCGTAGAAATTTATATTGATAATAAAAGGGTTGCAGGGAATAAAAGTTATACAGGAAGCCAGTCAGCAGGGAAGATATTCCTCACAAAAGGTTATCATACCGTAAGAATTCTGCATTTTGAATTGTGGGGTAATCAGGCTTTGGAATTATGGTACAGCGGCCCTGGAATTGAAAAACAGCAGGTACCGCCCCGGATGTTTTTGTGTGATAAGTAATAAAGTGGTTTTGGGTTTTTAAATTTTTTGGATGTTTTCTGATGCAAACGATTGCGTTATAAACAACAGGTTAAAAGTTTGATCATGCAATTTATACCGGTGATTTCCAATCTGTATTGATGTATAGAATTTTACGGAGGTAGAATGAAGATTCTTAAAAGAAATGTCATGTTCTTTTTACTATTGGGAATTTTCCTCGGCATTACTCAGGGTTGTGTTAAATCCGCAAAGAGAAGTGTTATTCCTCCTAACAGCGGGGCTGCAATTGAATTCAAAAAAGGAGAGCTGCTTGTAAGTTATAATGGTAATCAGATTGTTAAAGGCAGATTTAATCCTGACGCGGAAATTTCATTCCGTACTCTTTATTCAAAGCATAAGGGTGCAGTAACGCAGGTACTGGTTTTTGAATCAAAAAATAATAAGAAGTTTGTATTTCATGCAGAAATAGAGGCAAGCGGAGAGTCTTTTCCCTGTG
>JAGGVB010000029.1 GCA_021158245.1 bacterium
GGGGTCATTCTGAATCTTCAATGGAGAACCTGGAAGAACTGGGTTGAGGGGCTTTATGATGTTAATTTCTTGAAAGCAGGAGGCATTCTGCCGTCCGATAAAGATCCTGCGAAGCAGTATAAAGGCGGTAAATTTATAACGTGTATACCGCTCTTAACCATGGCTGAACCGGGTGAAGCGGTCAAAATAAAAGCACTCATAATGGGAAATGTAAGTCATCCTGTTTTGCATTACCGAATACTGGGAAGTAATTCATTTACCTCGGAGGCTATGAAACACGATGCCCGTGGTGTTTACCGTGCTGTCATCCCGGGACAATATGATGATTTTGAATGGTATGTGACTGCTAATACCAGTTTAGGTGATGTTATTTTTCCTGCAACTGCTAGTGCAGAACTTGCTGAAAGAATGTATCAGACTGTTGTGGTTGCTCCGTTGGCCGGGCTAAAACAGCAATAAACATAAAGGATGAAATTCGGAATTAGGTCAAATATTTAAAATCATAACATTGGTCACCAATATAATACTCCCCTGGCATCCGGGGAAGATGATTATGTCAGCATAGGAATGCCTGATTGGATACTAAGTGATAATGCCAGGGCATTTATCAGCTGATATAAAGGCAGGAAAACAGTAAATAGGTGAGCATGTCAAACGTAGATTTATAGTGGTAATCTCGGATGTTTCCTTATGTAAGATTTAATTTTATAAGGAATACGAGCATGTTCTGCATGAGAATGGAAGTAAAATATTATGAAGAAAATTTACTGGCTAATCGTTCTTTTTATATTTCTTAGTGGTACCAAGTGTATTCGGAAAAATCATTATTCCGGAAATGAAAATTCTTCATGGAAAGCATATGAAGAAAATCCTGTCCTGTCTGCGGGCGAACCGGGATCATGGGATGCAGGTGCTCTGGGCTCTATGACAGTTGTAAAAGTAGACAGTATTTTTCACATGTACTACGAAGCCTGGGGTACAAGAAGTGATGCAGAATGGTCTCGTGAGGAATACAATACTTTGCAAATAGGTCATGCATATTCCAAAGACGGCAAGCACTGGATTAAAGATGAAGTGAATAATCCGGTTCTCCCAAAAGGAAGAGTTGGCGAATGGGACTGTAATGGTACATGGGATCCGTTTGTGATCTATGAAGAAGGGCTGTTTAAAATGTGGTATGGAGGGAATAAGGGGGATGCTTGTGATTGGGGTTATGCAGTATCAAAAGACGGTCAGCATTTTGAGAAGAAAGGGAAGATAAGTAAATTAGGAGAAGTTGAAGATATTCATGTTGTACATAATGAAGAAAATGGCAAGTATTATCTCTATTATTGGGATCGGCATTATGAGCCATTAGGATTGTTTTGTGCGATGTCTCATAATGAAACAAATTTTAATTTTGAAAACGCCATAAACATCAACATTGAAAATGATTATGAAGAAGCAATGTACAAATTTACGCATATCATTAAGAGAAAATATCTCTGGTATATGTTTTATGCAGATTTTGAACGGCCCCACTGTCTGCACAGCAAAACGCGCCTGGCGCTTTCTACTGACGGTATTCATTGGAAAAGTTATAATAAAAACTTATTTAATGGACATGATGCAGAAATAATTCAGGTCAATGATAGTTTAATTTATGCTTATTACGGTCCAAATGGTTATTTTGACAGGAAGGATTGTGACATCCGCCTTATGATTTTTAATGCCGGGATTGATGAGCTCCGGTGAAAATAACGGAACACAATCCTGGCTTTGTGGAGAGTTTAAATTTTAAATATTTTTTAATGAATAGGGAGTTGAGAAGATGAATAAAAGAATAGAAGTAGAAAAAGTATTAATTTTTATGTTATTATCTCTATCTATTTTCAATAATTGCAGCGTCCCAGCGAATAAGAATGTTCGTACTCATAAAAAATTTGATTCAGAATGGAAATTTGCCAAAGGTGATTTCAAAGATGCTCAAAAATCTGATTATGATGATTCAAATTGGAGGCAACTTGATTTACCTCATGACTGGGCAATTGAAGGGCCGTTTACGAAAAAAGTTTTTTTTGGTGGTGGATATCTGCCATATCCGGGTACCGGCTGGTACAGAAAAACTTTTAGAATAAACTGTAAAGATAAAAGAGTTCAATTACAGTTCGATGGTGTAATGAGAAATGCCAAAGTCTGGGTTAATGGTGAATATGTTGGTACATGGGCTTACGGTTATTCTTCTTTTGCTTTTGATATTACCAGGTATCTGAAGCAGGATAAAGAAAATATCGTAGCTGTCCGGGTAAAAAATACAGACTATTCATCCCGATGGTATCCGGGGTCGGGTATCTATCGGAATGTATGGCTTACAGTTACCAACCCGGTTCATATTGGACATTGGGGAACTTACGTAACTTGCCCTAAAGTAACTGATGAAATGGCAACTGTAAGAGTTGAAACTGAGGTTGAAAACAATAATAAGAGAATGGAAGAGATTTTGTTGGAGACTTCGATTATTGACCACAGAGGGCATGTTATAGCAATTAATACTCAATCCGGAAAGATAAAAGATAAAGGAGTAAAAAAAATTATCCAGGAACTGGCGATTAAGAATCCGCACAGATGGGATGTGAATGATCCATATTTATACAAAGTTGTAAGCAGGGTAAAAAAAGATGGAATGCTGATTGATGATTATGAGACTCCCATTGGTGTCCGCACTTTCCGTTTTGATGCAAATAATGGTTTCTTCCTTAATGGTCGTCATTTGAAAATAAAAGGTGTGAATATGCATCATGGTTTGGGACCGTTAGGTGCTGCCGTATCATTTCGGGCTATTCAGCGACAGTTGGAAATTCTGAAATCAATGGGAGTAAATGCTGTCCGGACTGCCCATAATCCTCCTTCTCCCGAGATGCTTGAACTGTGTGACCAAATGGGAATCCTGGTCATGGATGAGGCTTTTGATGAATGGCGTCGACCTAAATGGGATAAATTAAAAATTTATCATATTTTCTTTGATGAATGGGCTGAGAAAGATATGCGCGCCATGATTAAGAGGGATCGAAACCACGCTTCAATTATTCTTTGGAGTATAGGAAATGAGATCCCCGAATTAGGAACAGAAGATGGAAAAAGAAGTGCGAGAATGCTCACTGATATTTGTCATGAAATGGACCCTACCCGGCCTGTAACTTCAGGGATTCATCTCAGCATTAAGCTGGATCAGGAACTGATGGATATTTTAGATGTGGCGGGTTTTAATTACTGGCATGATCGGCTTGAGCAGATTCATCTAACCTATCCTGATAAACCGCTGCTTGTTACTGAAGCTTCAGCTGTATTGAGCAGTAGGGGAGAATATCATTTCCCTGTTAAAAGAATTTATTCAGGTTACCGGGATAAATCTTTTCAAATATCCTCATATGATTTGGTAAATACGGGTTTTGGTACTCTGCCTGATGTTGAATTCAAATTGCAGGATGATAATTCCTGGTTAGCAGGCCAATTTGTCTGGTCCGGTTTTGATTACCATGGTGAACCAGATCCTTATGAAAATATGTGGCCGGCTCACAGCAGCTATTTCGGCATTGTGGACATGTGCGGCTTTCCCAAAGATCGCTATTATTTGTACCAGAGCGTCTGGACAGACAAACCGATGATCCACCTGCTTCCACACTGGAATTGGCCAGGAAGAGAAGGGGAGATCACCCCGGTTTATTGTTATACCAATTGTGCCTCAGCTGAACTGTTTGTTAATGGCAAGTCTCTGGGTAAAAAAGAAAAGAAATCTGGCGAGTATCGGCTTAAATGGGAGAATGTTAGATATCAGCCTGGTTCTATAAAGGCAATAGGATATGATAATCAGGGCAAGGCACTACGTGAAACACAAATCAAAACTGCCAGTGCACCCTTTCAAATTGAGCTTGTTCCCGATCGCAAAAACATACGTTCTGATGGTGAAGACCTTGCGTTTGTCACCGTCCGTATTAAAGATAAAGATGGAAACCTCTGTCCGTTGGCTGATAATCCGATTAATTTCCTGATCGAAGGTGAAGGGACTATTGCTGCTGTGGGGAATGGAAATCCTGCTAGTCTGGAGAGTTATCAGGATTCGCAGCGGAAAGCCTTTCATGGGCTTTGTCTGGTAGTGGTAAGAGCAACAAAATATTCCGGAGAAATACATCTTACGGCAACATCCCAGGGTTTGAGAGAAGATGCGATTACTATCAAATCGAAAAACTAGAAACCTTGTAACGGTTTTGAATCTTCGCATGGTTGGATGCTAAAGGGAGTTAAAATGTATCTGCACAAGCTAATGTTTAAAATGGTTCTATGTAGAAAAAGCTGGATTAAATTTTTTATCGCTCTCTTTTCATTGTTGAGTATTAATGTTCAATCACAAAATTTAGAATTTAGAAATTCAAATCTTTCAATTGAAGAAAGAGTAGAAATTTTGTTTAAGCAAATGACCTGGCAAGAGAAATTATGCCAGACTTTCAGCTTTCATTTATCTGAGGAAATGTTGGACGAAGATGGGAACATCAGTTTTAGCGATGAAATTAAGGCTGTTTTGCCCTATGGTATTGGTCAATTAGGAAAACCCAATTGGGTATTTGATAAAGGGCCTAAAGAAAGTGCGGAACTAACGAATAAATTTCAACAAATTGTCATAAAAAGTAATCGTTTCGGTATTCCAGTTATTTTTCATGAAGAAGCCTTACATGGACTCTGGGCTAAAGGAGCCACTGTGTTTCCACAAGCTATTGCCATGTCCTGTACCTGGGATCCCTTCTTAATTAATCAGGTATTTAAACAGATTGCAGAGGAGGTTCGCTCTCGTGGAAGTCATCAGGTTAATACACCAATGCTTGATATTTGTCGTGATCCTCGTTGGGGTAGAATTGAAGAGTCGTATGGTGAAGATCCTTATTTGATTTCACGTTTTGCAGTTGCCATTGTCAGGGGTCTGCAAGCTAGCAGTGAATTTATTGATAAAGATCATGTCATCGCTACAGTAAAACATTTTGCCGCCTATGGATTGACCGAGGGGGGCCTTAATAAGACTCCGGCATTTTTGGGTGAGCGTTTTTTAAGAGAAGTTGTTCTCCCTTCTTTTAAAGCAGCTATAACAGAAGCCGGTGCATTAAGTGTAATGCCATCTTATAATGAGATTGATGGGATTCCTTCGCATGCTAATCATTGGTTGCTTACCGATATTTTAAGGAATGAATGGCATTTTAAGGGATATGTGGTATCAGATTATGGAGGCGTAATTCAATTAAACAATTTTCATCATCTTGCTGCAAATAATACAGATGCCGGAAAGATTGCCCTGCTGTCCGGTGTGGATATGGAATTAGATAATCCATATTGTTTTAGTTCGTTATTGGGATCCGTAAAAAATGATTCAACGCTTCAAAAAGCGCTTGATCGGGCTGTTAAAAAAATATTGACTGTAAAATTTAAATTGGGCTTATTTGAGAATCATTTTGTTGATCCTATCCGAGCAGAAAAAATTAATCATTCGGAAGAAAACGTAAAGCTTACTCTGAAGGTTGCCGAATCATCAATCGTATTATTACAAAATAAAAATCAGATATTACCCTTAGAAAAGTCTAAATACAAACAAATAGCTGTCATTGGCCCTCATGCTAACTCTGTGCATTACGGGGGCTATTCTACTCGACATACTGAACATGGTGTTTCTATATTTGAAGGGATTAAGAGCTACCTTGGAACTGAAGCGAAAGTTAGTTATGCAGAGGGATGCCGTATTCACGAAGGAAGTGGACACTGGCTGGATGGAGTGGATGATTTTGTATTGAGTGATACTGCAAAAAACAGGCAAAAAATTGAACAAGCCGTTAAATTAGCCAGAAAAAGTGATTTGATTATTCTTGCAGTTGGGAGCACTCCGGTGACCTGTGGTGAATTTATTGGTTACCGGCACAATCTGGATTTGTTCGGTCAACAGAACGAATTGGCAGAAGCCCTCCTGAAATTGAACATCCCGACGGTTGTATGTTTGGTTAATGGTCGGCCATTAACGATTAATGAAATTGATCAGCGCGCGGATGCAATTTTGGAAACCTGGTATTCCGGCGAACAGGCTGGCCTGGCCATTGCAAAAGTTCTATTTGGAGAAGTAAATCCCAGTGGAAAGCTTACTCTGACTTTTCCCCGGTCTGTTGGCCAAATACCCCTTTATTATGGTAAAAAGCCGAGCGGAATACACGATTATCTTGTCTTTAGAAATGAACCACTTTATCCTTTCGGGTACGGCCTGAGTTACACAAAATTTGAGTATTCTAACCTTACAATAAGTAAAAAGAAATTTGATGCCCATAATGAGATCAAAATAAGTTTTACTATAAAGAATATTGGCGAATACACAGGGAATGAGGTCGCGCAACTCTACATTCATGATTTAGTCAGTTCAGTTACCAGGCCGGTCAAGGAATTGAAGCGGTTTAAAAAAATTCATTTGGAAGTTGGTGAAACCAAAATGGTAACTTTCCGCTTATCCGCAGAAGATTTAAAATTTTACAATAACAAGATGGAATATGTTACTGAATCTGGTGAATTTGAAATTATGATAGGAGCATCCTCGGCTGATATTCGATTAAGTGATAAAATTGTTTTAATTAATTGATCTTTTTAAGTAGTGTTTTATGTCTTCAAAAAAAGGGAATAACCAAGAGTGAAATTAATATACTGGAAATTATTAGCAATTAGTTTATTGATCTCATTCTTGGGCATCAATTGTCAATGATTCTCCAAAGAAAGTGTCCGGGTTCATGAAAAAACCAGATAATGATGAGCGATCAAAATTTAGATTTAAATGGAGGAGCATGAATGATGCAGATTAAACGATTGATATGCTGTATATTGGCTATGTTATCTTTCTTCTCGTTCGCAGAGGCACAGACTCCTGTGATGGAATGGTTTAAGGGGCAGGGTACTTCTACAGAGGAACATGTACACGAGGGTATGCAGACCAGCGACGGTGGCTATATCGCTATCGGCGATGGGATTGAACAGTACCGTGCAGACGATATGCTCATTATTAAGGTCAATGAGAACGGGATTTATGAGTGGAAATGGGATTTCGGAACAGCCAATAAATATGGTGCCGGATACTGTATTTCAGAGGTTGCTGATGGCTATATTGCCGGGGGTGCAATATTTGATCCTGATTCTCAAAGGACGCAAAGATTTCTTACTAAATTGGATTTTACAGGAGATGTTGTATGGAAAAAATTCTATGGTTCCAGTGGTGTGGGTGGAATCCGCGGGATAGATATCACAAGTGATGGGAGCATTGTCGCTACAGGATATATTAATACACCAGATATTTCAGAATTTCAAGGCTTTGTTTTTATCGTGGATGAAGGTGATGGGTTTATAATGAAGCTTGATGCTGACGGAAATGTTGATTGGGAACAAATTATTGATGCTCCCCAGGGTACAAAAGTCAGAGAAATCAGTGATGGATTCGCTGTGTGTTCATGTGTATGGAACTGGACACAAAGTGCGGGAGATCAGCAGGATTTCTGTCTGATTAAGACCGACAATAAGGGTAATACAGTCTGGAGGAAAACTTACGGGGGTGATAAGAGCGATCATCTCTATGATTTTGATCTGACTGATGAAGGCGGATACATCCTGGCCGGGCATACACTGTCATACGGAGTAAGTAACTGGGATTACCTGTTGATGAAGATTGACAGTGCCGGAGAGGAAGTATGGCATAAAATATTTGGTCAGCCCAGAGGGTATGATGCCCGGTATATCCATGATGAGGCCTATGGAGTGCGGCAGACCCCGGACGGGGGATTTATCATTTGCGGCGGTTCGGGTGATGAATATTCATATTCAGCTTCCGGCCATCCTGCAGGGCCTTCCGACGAATGGAAAGTATACCTGGTAAAAACAGACAAAAGAGGTGAAATCTTGTGGGAAGGTATTTATCCCCCGGTTAGTGTAGGCAATAATGGAGGAGAATATATCGGACTTACAAATGATGGCGGCTATATTGTTTTTGTAGATACAGATTCACAAACACCGCCCGCTCCAAATAATTTTGGTTTTATGAAACTTGCATCTGATTCGGTAAATACTTTGATTTATAAAGGAGCTGCGGTCATCCATGATTATCAGTTGTTTCAGAACTACCCGAATCCATTCAATTCCTGCACAGTAATTCACTATTCCATAGAAAAGGCAAGCCATGTGGTTGTAACTGTTTATAATATAAAAGGGCAAAAAGTGGCTGCATTGGTGAATAAATCACAAGCTGCAGGAACTTATAATGTCATTTGGAATGCGCAGGATGTACCTTCTGGTGTCTATTTTTATAGATTGAAGACGAACCAATTTGAAAAGACAAATAAAATGCTATTGTTGGAGTAGATGTTTTTTATATGAGGACATTAATGTAATGGAAATAAACATTGGATAAAAGAGTTTTTCTTATTGTTATATTTTGTTATTAAAAATATTTGTAAAAAACACGGGAACCCGTTCAAAGTAGCATCCTGAAGCATGTGGCAAAACGTTGTTATTAGTTGGTGATATGCATAAAGTAATTAAATGTAAAGTTAAAAATATTACAACTGCAATGGGAGGGAGTGACAATGAAGATTAAGAAAGAAGTACATAACAGTAAGCGTTTGTTTGTATATGATTTTTTGCTGATAATTTTTTTTGCAGCAGTTCTTAATGCCCAGACACCAAAGATGGAGTGGCACAAAGGATACGGAACAAATAACGGTGAACATATCCACGAAATAATGCAGACTGCAGACGGCGGGTACATCGGAATTGGGCAGACTTCGGAGAACAGAAGAAACGGTTCTGATATTCTGGTTGTTAAGATTGATTCGTCCGGTGAATATGTGTGGCAGAGGATTATTGGCAGTTCAAAGAAAAATGATATCGGTATTTGCGTTAATGAAGCAGATGACGGCTATGTTATTGGCGGAGGGTTATTTAAAGGCAATCAGCAGAGGTATCTTGCTAAATTGGATTATGATGGAAAATTTATCTGGCAGCACACATATCCCAATAAACGTAACGGAATGATCAGGGGAATAGATATTCTGAGCGATGGTGATATTGTGACAACAGGTTATAAAAATTGTATCCAGCCGGGATTTGTTTTTATCGCTGATAACTCTGAAGGATTTATCATGAAAACAGATAGGGACGGAAATTTTATTTGGGAAAAACCCATATCCGCCCCTCAGGGTGCGAAAGTCAGAAAAGAATTGCGTGGTGATGGTTTTGCGATCTGTACGACAATCTGGATGAATGATCCAAAGCATCCACAGGATTTTTACCTGATTAAAACAGATAAGGAGGGTAAAGAGTACTGGAGTAAAAATTACGGCGGCAATAGTGATGAGCATTGTTACGATTTTGATTTGACAACGGACGGAGGATATATCCTCGGAGGACATACGAGGTCACCATCGTATGGAGTAGTTAACTGGGATTTTTTTATTATGAAAATTGACAGCACAGGAAAAGAAGAATGGCATAGAACATTCGGGCAGCCGAGGGGATATGACCCCAAATACATTCACGACGAAGCCTACGGAGTGCGGCAGACAAAGGACGGAGGATATGTTATTGTCGGCGGCACAGGTGATGAATATAAATATTCTGCTTCAGGCAGCCCATTGGGCGATTCAGATATTTGGCAGGTTTACCTAGTAAAAGTAAACGGCAAAGGCCAATTGCTCTGGCAGGGAGTTTACGGCAGTTCTACAGAAAATGATGCAGGTGAATATTTGGGACTGACCCGCGATGGCGGTTTTATTATCGGAACAGACACCGACTCGGCAGGTAAAGAAAAACTGAAACCAAATAATTTTGGTTTTATGAAAATAAAAGGGGATAAGCCACGCAAATAACAATCTATGAAGAACAAAATTATTTTAATAAAAATGAAGGAGAAAAATCATGAAAAAGTTAGTTAGTCGATTAGTTTTAGTCACATTGTTAATGTCGATCACATTACCACTAATGGCAGTTGAAAAAGGATTAATCGGCTGGTGGAAGTTTGATAACATCCGCATTGAGAGGAAAACAGTAAAAATGGTGAGGGGAGAAACGTTCATCCCTAAAGAAGTTTTCGGATATGTTAAAAATAGTATTAACGGAAAAGAAAGTGATCTGAACGGTAAATTTTTCAAACAAGTCGCTGGCATTAGCGGTGGAGCAGCATTACTGGATGGGAATACTTCTTTTATCGAGGTGCAACGAAAAGATGTACCGCGGGTTTCCGGGGATTTCAGTGTGGAGGCCTGGATTGCGTTAGGAGCATATCCAAATAATGTTTGTCCGATAATTGATAATCAGCGGGATCCGGCAGAAGGCTATTTTAACGGATATTTCTTCGGTCTTGATGGAATGGGCAGGCTGATTCTTAAAATTGCAACTAATGGCAGGGAGGAAAGTGTTTTCGGAAAAGAAACAATCCCCTTAAACACCTGGACTCATGTTGCAGGAACCTACTCTACTAAAAACGGACTGAAAATATATGTAAACGGGAACCTGGCAGGTAAAATACATCCTGATTACCAATTTACACCTTCCCAGAGATCAGTTAATATTTTAATAGGCATGAGCAGGCAAAAGCAGCGTCCATATGGTACGATTAGGCCGTATGGAACTCAACCTGTAAATATGTTTTATGATGGGCTGCTTGATGAAATAAAAATTTATGATATAGAATTATCCAAATCACAAATAAAAAAACATTTTACTGCATTAAATTCAGAATTAACTCCGGAATTGCCTAAACGTATAATGCCGACCGGACCATTAAGCAAAGGTTATTTTGGTGCAATCAATACTACATTAAAATATTACGAAGCTTACGATGCCCTTTATCACACGCGTAAAGGTTCTGATGTAATAGTAAGATTTGACCAATATCCCTGTGAGTTAAATTTCTGGAGGGGTGCAAATTACACAGCTCATCTTGTAACAGAAAAAGGATTCTGGTTTAATAATGGTTTTAATGAAGGCTGGAGTGAACACGGCAGTGCAGAGCCCATGTCTGATAAACAAATAAAATATTCAAGAGTAAAAATTCTGGAAAATAATGATGCCCGCGTTGTTGTTCAGTGGAGATATGCTTTAGTTGACAACTGGGATAAATTTGCATTTTATGATCCTGCAACAGGCTGGGGAGACTGGACAGAAGAAACATTCTATATCTATCCTGATATGGTTGCTGTAAGAGAAGATGCATTGCTGAGTAATGCTCCCCGTGCTGCTCATGAATGGCAGGAAAGCATGGTAGTTCCCGGTCCAGGACAAAAGCCGACAGATTTGTTGGAATACGCTGCATTGACCCTGGGTAATGACAAAGGAGAATTTCATACCTATTCCTGGGAAAAGACAACTCCGCCTAACTTGCCAACCTTACCAAAAAATCCTAATATGCAGCTTGTGAATATGAAGTCAAAATACAAGCCTTTCTCAATTTTACGGCCTCAGGACAATCCATCCATTGATATCTATTCTGGTGAGATCAGAAGAAATGTATGTGTTTTTCCGTGGTGGAATCACTGGCCGGTTGCACAGAAACCTACAGATGGAAGATATGCAATGTTTGCTGACCGTCCCTCTCATTCATCTCTTTCTCATTGGTTCTGGAATGCCTATTCCGAGTCTGATCGGTCCATGGTCAAACTGATGCTCACTGGAATGACTGATAAAAAAGCAGATGAACTTTTACCTCTGGCAAGGAGCTGGTACCATGCTCCTGAAATAAGTGTAAAGGAAAATTTAAAAGCAACGTATGATCAAGCACAAAGAGCCTATGTGATTTCTTTGGAGAACAAGGTTAAAGAAATTGAATTTAAAATTGATGCTTCGGATGTTTCACCGCTTGTTAACCCCGCTTTCATAGTAAGTGGCTGGGGCCATCAAAAACCTGAATTAGAGTTAAACGGAGAAAAAATGATGCAGGGTAAGTCTTGCCGTTTTGGTTATATAGAAAAATTGGACAGAACAGATCTAATTATCTGGATTAAATTTGAATCAATAAAAGCAGCACAATTTAAAATAGCTTCTGCAGAGTAAACAGAGAGTTTAGATAAAAATTAGTTGAGCAGGGTTAAATTTTAAAAACATAAGATTCCCCAGTGGTTCCTGGACGGTAAGTTTGAGATTTGAATCACTGGGGGGGATCTATTACACTTTGGGATAGAATACTGAAAGTAACTTGTATTTCTACAATTTCTATGTAAATGTGAATTCTTTGAATAAAAATGATAATGCCATTTTAATTGTTATTTACCTAAAAATATAATTTATTTATGGATGTATGAAAATTAGAATTGCATTAAGAGATTTATATTTGTAACTTAGTTAAGAAACTTTAGAAAGTAAGTTCTTTCGACACAAATTTTAATTAAATGAATTTAGAGGCATTCATGAAAAGTAAAATCACACATAGAATTTTGCCCTTTTTATTGTTAATATCTTATATTAATGGGTTTGGACAGAAAGTAGTTCCGAGACCAGAATATCCAAGGCCGCAATTCAAGCGAACTGCCTGGATTAACCTTAACGGTAAATGGACTTATACATTTGATTTCAGCCTGTCAGGAAGAGACAGAAAGCTGTATAATAGTCAAGGATTTAATGATGAGATTACAGTTCCGTTCTGTCCTGAAAGTAAGCTGTCAGGTGTTGAATTCAAGGATTTTATTCAGGGAATGTGGTATCACCGTCTGATTTCAATTCCCGGAACTTGGAAGGATAAAAATATTTTACTCCACTTCGGAGGGATTGATTATCAAAGTGCGGTGTATATTGATGGTGAGCTGGTAGGCAGGCATTGGGGTGGAATGGGCGGTTATGTTCTGAATATTACCCGTTTTGTACGGTTTGGTAAAAAACACCACTTGGTTGTAGAAGTGCGGGATGATACCCGTTCTGGCCTGCAACCAGTCGGAAAACAGAGTATCCATTATAATTCATGGGAATGTCTTTATACCAGAACCACTGGTATCTGGCAAACAGTTTGGATGGAAGCTGTTTCTCCCTCTGGCTTGAAATACATCCAGGTTATTCCTGATCTTGACAATAGCAGATTCATTATTAATCCTGTTTTCTTTTCAGAGAAGAGGGGAAACAAATTCAGAGTATTCTTAAAAGACGGTAAAAAAACGGTTGTCGTAAAAACATTGGCAGCAGCCAACAGCTCTTCGGTTATCCTCAATGTGAGAAATCCCAAGCTGTGGTCTCCTGAAAAACCATTTCTCTATACTTTGACTTATGAAGTACTGGATGCTGACAGTAAGGTGGTGGACCGGGTTGAAGGGTATGCAGGTATGCGGAAAATATATATTGAAGGAAACAGACTTTATTTAAATAATAAACCTGTATTCCTGCGTTTTGTTTTAGATCAGGGATTTTATCCGGATGGAATATGGACTGCACCTACAGATGAGGCTATTAAAAA
>JAGGVB010000030.1 GCA_021158245.1 bacterium
ACTAAATCATCTTTTTCTCAAAAAATATCTTTGGAAGAGAAAGCCAATCAAATCTATTCACTCAGTCAAATATTTAATGCAATCATATTGGGAACATTGAGCGGAATGAATCGCCTTAGCAAAATAGAAAACTTCACACTGGATCCTCTGGTGCGTTATTTACTATCGATAGAAAATAAGCTTGACATTGATACGATTCGATATCATATCAAAAAATTTGGAATGAAACAGAATACTGAGTTAAGCGATATTTTCGGCATATTATCCGGCAAGATTCATAAAGAACTAAGAACCGGAAGTGATATTCTTGATCTTGATTCATCTGTAAGGACGGTATACGGCAAACAAGAAGGAGACAGGAAAGGATTTAATTGCAAAAATAAGGGTAAACGCAGCTATCATCCTCAATTTGCATTTTTAAGAATGTCTTCTCGCCTGGCTTCGTCCCGGTGATACACACTCGGCAAATAACGTAGATGGATTTATGAAGCAGGCATTATCAATGCTGTCATCCGGAATTACATCTCTGCTCGTGCGTGCAGACAGAGGATATTTTGATGGTAAATTAATAAGTGTTATCGAATCATATGCCGGTTTTCAATATCTCATTAAGGTGCGAATGCGCAATTTGAAAGATTTATTACGCAAGCAGGATTGGGATAAGATACCAGGTATGCCGAATTGGGAAATGTGTGAATTTTATTATCAGGCAAAAGGTTGGGATATAAAACGGCGCTTTGTTGCTATGAGAAAATTTAAAGGCATGCTGGAAACAAATTCCTTCTTTCCTGTTCGTGATTATTCCTATTTTTGTTATGTTACCAACATTGAAGAAAGTCCATTGTATCTGCATAAACTTTATGGTGACCGGGGAGAAAGCGAAAATTGGATAGAGTCAGTGAAAAATCAATTATTTGCTGCAACCATATTAACGAAAGACTTTTGGGCTAATGAGACATTATTCCTTCTGAGTGTCTTGGCCTATAACATAAGCATTTGGATGCGGAAGTTAACAGATAAGAAGGCTTGGCGTCAGGAACCTATGAGTTTTCGCTTATGGTTTATTCAGTTGGCCGGTAAATTTACAAGTTCCGGAAGAATGCATTATTTAAAGATGTACAGCTCATACTATTACAAGAGTTGGTGGTCAGAAATTGATGAACGGATTGATGCTATTGTATTCGTGTAGTTGCCCTTACTAAAAATATCTGCAATAGAGACAACCATTTACACAGTGGATTAGAAACGTATGCCTAAAATGGCAATATTAGCAGAGAATATAAATTATCTAATTGAAAATCGTTCCGGTTCATGTGAAATCTAAATAGAAAGTGATAGCGGACTGAATTTATGTGTAGGTTTACATACACAATAACGGTTTTTATGGACAAAATTTAGGACTTTAGCAATTTAGGAATAAAACTTATATTAAATCTTATAACAGCATCTGCTTCTTAATATTTTTATTCTCTATCCGTATCTAAAACAAAAACCATTTCATGCTTGCATTTTAATGTATAATTTTGTATAATTTTAGGACATAGTAAATCTGGTATGTTCTATAATATAGAGGAAAATATGGCTCGTAAATGTGATATATGCGGAAAAGGGCCTGTTGTAGGGAACAAAGTAAGTCACGCACATAATCTTACGAAACGCAGATGGCTGCCGAATCTTAAAAAGGTTAAAGTAACTGTAAACGGTACGCCAAAAACACTTACTGTATGTACCCAGTGCATCAGATCAGGAGCACTTGACAGGCTTTAGTAATTGAAGTTTAAAAGGCACTAAAAAATTAGTGCCTTTTTTAATCCCCCCGTATTACCTACCATTTGTAATAAAATATAGCTAAGGAGGTCCGAAATGGAAGAGAGGCGCAAACTACATTTAAAATCAGTAGTAAGAATCATGGTGGTTTTTTCTGTTTTTCTGCTTCTATGCAGCGCGCTTTATGCTCAGGATGCAAAACAGGTGTTTTTCCAGGAAGCTGATCAGGCTCTTCAGCAGGCAAATATGATCAATGCAAAAATTTATTCACCAACTCAATATTCAAAGGCCATGGAATATTACAGAAAGGCTGAGAAAGGGTTTGAGAAAGGTAAAGAGCTTGAAAATATAAGAAAACAGCTTAAACTTGCTGCAGTATATTTTCTTAAATCAGCGGAAACAAGCAAAATTGCCAAATCAGAACTCAGTGAATGTATCGCAGCGAGAAATGATGCACTTTCAGCTGATGCACCTGTTTTCAGAAACAAGGAATGGACTAAAGCTGAGGATGAATTCAACGGAGCTGTAAAAGCAATAGAAGACGGTAATATCAAAAAAGGGAAGAAAACTGCAAAAAATGCACAGAATTTGTATAAAAAGGTTGAACTTGAATCTATAAAAGCCCATTATCTTGATGAAGCACAAAAACTGATGGAATATGCTGATGATAAAGATGTAAAGAAAAGGGCGCCTGCGACACTGAAGCGTTCAAAGGACTTTATCGTAAGAGCGGAAGATCTTCTTGCGCACAACAGGTACGATACAGATCAGGCACGCCAGCTCGCGCAGGAAGCAAAATACGAAGCTGAACATGCAATCTATCTTGCCGGCACAATTAGAAAAATGCAGCAGGAAGACAAAACCATAGAATCCATAATTCTTGATGCAGAAAATCAGATTCAGAAAATATCAGATGTCCTTGACATGAAATCAAGATTCCAGAAGGGCTATGATAAACCGATCAAACAAATAATTGATAAAATTGAGAAACTGCAGAGAGAAGATGAAAACCTGGCCCAGTCTCTTTCTGATGCAAAAGAGCAGGTAAAATCACTCAGCGCACAGGTTGTACAGATGGAATCCAAACTCGGAGAGCTGAAATCAAAAGAGGCCTCCCTTTCAAAAATAATGCAGCGCCAGAAACTGGCTCAGAATAAATATGAAAAAGTTAAAGCTCTGTTTAACCCTGATGAAGCCAAGGTTCAGAGAATCAGCAATAAAGTTACAATCAGGCTTTACGGCCTCACATTTAAAGTCGGTGCTTCTGTTATCGAACCGAAATATTTTTCTCTGCTCGGTAAAGTACAAAAAGCCATTGCAGTATACCCGAACTGTTCTATCATGATTGAGGGGCATACTGACTCCTGGGGTAATGATCAACAGAACTTAAAGCTCTCCACAGAACGTGCAAGTGCTGTAAAAGAATACCTGATTTCCAGTTCGGAAATAGGGATAGAAAGAATAAAAGCAATAGGTATGGGTGAATCCAAACCCATAGCTACAAATGAAACAAAACAGGGCAGGAAGAAAAATCGGCGCATAGATATAATAATAATTCCTGCAGAATAATGTAACTCTTTTTTACACCGGAGATGTTTGTAGCTCATGTGTTTACATCTCCGGTGTAAACGAAATCAAGAAAAAAATCAGTCTTGAGGAATTGTCAACCGAATATCTTCCCTTTGAGATAAAAAAAATCCGCTGGAATTTCTTAATAAATATAAACTTAAAGATGCTGTAGCAGAAGTAGAGCACTTTCTGGCCAGAAAAAGCCTTCAGAAATTTGCAGGCAATCAATCCAAAGCTGCAAGGACTCTCGGTATTTCCGAAGCGGCTTTCAGGTATAAAATAATAAAATTCGGGATATCAAAACTTGATTATTGAGGCCACACCTCCTCAAAATCTCCCCTTTTCATCCATCCTACTTTTCCATCTACTAATACTATTTCCGCCCAATCTCCCCTGAGGCTTTCAATCTTTATCACAGTCCCGCTATGAATGGAAAATATTTTAACTCCCTCTTCAGCGCTTGGGGCACTCATAACCTTTACTTCATCTGCTGTTATCACTGCCTCTCTACTATGTTTCTCTGACTGTATTCTTGAAAAAAGGCAGAGTGCAGACATAGAAAAAACTATTACTGATATTACAACCCCGTATCTGCAGATTTTTTTTACTGATCGTCTTCTCGTAATAATTATGATAATTAAAAAAACAGATGCCGCTATATAAAATACAATGCTTGTAATTGTCAAAATTTTGACCGATACGGCAAAAATTACTCTCTTTACAATTTTAACAAGAAAAAATTCAGGCATGGGGTTAATTTTATCAACAACCCGCAGCCTTGCGATATTGATGTTTTGACTCAGGGCCTCATCCCGCGGCATGAATCTTTTAGTTCTCTCATAATTTAAAATTGCATGCGCAATATCATTCAATTTATAATAGCAGTTGCCGATATTAAAATACAATGGCCCGCTCTCATATCCGGATTTAACTATTTTCTGATAGCATACAAGTGCGCTGTCAATTTTACCCTGTGTATAAAAACTATTACCGCGTTTAAAAAGTTGGGATGCATCTATGCCGAACAACTGTACAACAGGAAAAATTAACATCCATCCAATAATTACAGATACAAATATTTCTTTTTTATCCTTCATTTTCATAATTCCCTGCTTAAACTATCAATGGCTTTTTCAGCTCTCAATAAAAATGCGTTCATCTCTTTAACACTTGACTTTTCAGGGCTGAATCTTTTCATATCACAAACAGATATGCAGTCAAAATACTCTTTGATAGTGCTGTCAGCAATACCGCGTTTTTTAAGCCTAATCTTAACATCATTTGTTATAAATCCAGCCTCAGGTATATTTAATTTATCAGCAGCAAAACCGACAAGTGCTCTCCCTGCTTCATCGTAGAAGATTTTTTCGTTATTTTCCTGTACTGCACTCCTTGCACGAACCAACCTTTTTTTTGCAATTTTTCCCGAACGATGCTCCCTTGCGTATGCTTCATCACTGCTCAATCTGTCAAGATGTTTTCTATAGAGATAAGCACAGCCTATTCCTATAATCGGCAAAAATACCATTATATAAAACAATATGTTAAAAGTTCCGGAATTGACCCGTTTGAATACAGGGCACTCTGTTTTTATAAACCTGATATCCTGCCCCACAAGTTTAACTTCTTCCTTTGTGAGTCCTGTGTGCACAGTATTTTCATAACTCTTCCTGCTTTTTGCAACATTTAATGTTATTGCAGGAGCAGAAAGTATTTCATACTTCCGTTTTGCCGGATTAAACACAGGAATCCTTATCATTGGAATATTTTGAATACCCGGATTTCTCGGGATCAAAACATATTCAAAAGTTTTAGTGCCGTGGACAATCAGCGATGTCAGGGAAATTTTCTGGGAGACTTTCGGCGGATATGCTTCAAATCCTGCCGGAAATGAAATAGCCGGTTCAGGAAATGCTTTTAAATTTCCGCTCCCCTTAATTATAATTTTAAATGTTACTGCTTCGTTTGCAGAAACGCTTCTTTTATCCACTGTACTTGAAAGCACATAATTTCCTGTTATTCCGGAGAAATCTGAAGGTTTACCCTCTTCAGGTAACGGCAGAACCGTAATTTTAAGAGATGGAGATGCAATACTCTTCTGTATCTGCCTGCCGAAAGGATCATCAAAAAAACTGTCGAAAACATCCCTTGACCTCTTTCTTACTCTGACGCTGCAGACAACAACCATCGGGCTAATTGTTTTTATTCCGGCTGCCATAGGAAACAGAGCCATTTTTTTAACTGGTGCAACTGTGTATTGAATTCCGTTAATAATCTCTGTGGAAGTTGCAGCTTGAGATTGCCCTCCGGTAAAATCTTCAACCCAAAATCCGGTTGTTTCCGGCATTTTCTGAAACCCAAAAGAAGACACATTAACACGTGTATAAATTTTATAGGTTAAAACCAGCGGCTCATTAACGTATATTCTTCGCTTATTTGGCAGAACCTTAAGGAACAAATCCTTTGTTTGTACGCTGCTGCCTGAAGAGTTTCTATTGCTGCTATTTGCAGCAGAAGCATTTCCGGAATTTTTCACTATTCTTACAGGTATCGTATCCGTAATGCGCGTCTTTCCTCCAACCTTTACTTTAACAGAACCAATTGTAAAAGAGCCTGCTTTAACTGCCTGAAAGTGGTACTGCAGGGTTTTGGTTACTGACATTTTTCCGTTGATCAGCTGTATATTCTGTGATGACCCGCTGCCGAGAAAAACAGCAAATTCTTTTAAATCCGGCAGTTCCGGATTATTAACCTTTTGCGCGTCTTTGCCTGAAAGCTCAACTGAAAGGGTAAACTGATCTCCAACTCCGATTACATTTTTATCAACATAACTTTTCACACTAAGCTGTGCTCCGTACAGGCATGAAACAGCAAAGATAATAATTAACCCGACTGAACTAATTTTTTTTCTATATTTTATCATATTCGGCATACCCGGTTACTGTAATTTACCAATCTTTAACAACCCTTACTCTTCCGCCTGAATTAACATCTTTTTTCTTAAGTTTTTTCTGATTCTCTTTCAAAGCATTCAACAGCTGCTCAGCCTGCTTCTTTGTCATTTTTTTCTTCTTTCCGGAACTCTGTTTTGCCTGATTTTGCTGCTGTTGCTGCCCGCCCTGTTTCTTCTGCTCTTTTTTATTATTCTGTTTTGCCTGATTCTGCTGCTGTTGTTTCTGCTGCTGCTTATCTTGCCTGCTGTTCTGCTTTTTTGCATTCTCTTTTAATTTGTTCCTCACAAATTCAAGATTATATTTTGCGTCCTCATCATCAGGGTTAATCTTTAAAGCCTCTTTGTAGGCTTCTATACTCTCTTTCAGCTTATTCGCCCTGAAAAGAGTATTTCCCATATTATAATATATTTTTGACTGAAGAGAAGGATTATTATTAGAAAGAGACTTTTGAAAATTCTCCAGGGCTTTATCGTATTTCTTCATCTTATAAAGTACATCACTGATATTATACTGCACTTCTTTGGAATCCGGTTTATCAAGAGCCGCGTCCTGATACTTGTTAAGAGCTGTTTCATACTTCTTCTGCATAAACAGTTGATTGCCCTGCTTGATTTTTTTCCTTGCACTCTGTGCAGACAGCACAGAACTTGTCAAAAAAACAAAGATAGCAATAATAGACAGCACACTTTTCCTTCTTCTGCATGTCATAAATCTTTAAACTCCTTTTACAACTCTTCGAATCTTCCCTTCCACTGGTGTTTATCTCTCTTTCTGTCAGGCAATAAAATTTCCGCAAAAAGCAGCAGAATTGCAAACAGAATAAACGGCTGAAACCTGTCTTCAAACTGTGTATACTGATGAGATGAAAGTGATTTCTTTTCCATCTTTAAAATATCTTTATAAATCTTAGTCAGCTCAACTTCTCCGGAAGTAGCTCTATAGTACTTACCCCCTGTCTCAAGAGCTATCTTCTGCAGGGTTGCTTCATCAAGTTTTGTCATTACAACATGGCCGTCACGATCTTTTTTAAATCCGGTTCTGTTTCCCCTCTCATCAAGGACAGGTATGGGTACACCCTGTCTTGAGCCGAGCCCTACAGTGTAAATGACAACACCTTCTTTTGAGGCTGCCTTTGCATCTTCCAGAGGCTTGCCTGCATGATCCTCTCCGTCAGTAATCAGTATCAGCACTTTGTGTTTTCTATCTTTTTGGCTGTAACATGTCACCGCCTTTTTAATTGCTTCACCCAATGCAGTTCCGGGTATGGGTATTATATCCGTATCAATTGCACCGAGAAACATTTTAACAGCACTGTAATCAAGGGTAAGGGGGCACTGTACAAATGCCCTCCCTGCAAAAGCTATAAGCCCGATCCTGTCGCCTTTAAGCATATCTATCATCGAGGATATTTCGTGTTTTGCCTTTTCAAGACGGTTCGGTGTAATATCCTCAGCCAGCATGGAAGTAGAAACATCAAGTGCAACAACAATATCCTGGCCTTCACGTTTTACTATTTTCAATTTAGTGCCGTACTGGGGACGTGCAATACTGAATATTAGAAATACAACAGTTAATACAATCAGTACTCTTTTCCAGACACGGGCTTTTCTGTTTACAGACCATGCAAGCTTCTGCACAGCAGAGATATTTCCGAATAGTTCAAGCGCTCTGCGTCTTTTGGCTTCGGACACAATAAAAAGGAAGATAACAAAAGGCACAAGCACATATAGATAAAGCATATATGAAAAAGCAAATCTGAACATATCAACCTTCCCGGCCTAACTGTTAAGGTATACTCCTGAAACGTGTATTTTCCAGTACAACTACTGCAAGCAGCAGAAACAGCGCTGCTCCAGCGAAAAAGTAAAAAAGTTCGGAGTAACGAGTATACTCCTTAACTTCAATTTTTGTTTTTTCCATCTTGTCTATTTCATGATAGACTTTTTTAAGCTGCTCAGTATTCGTAGCTCTGAAATAGGATGCTCCGGTTATATCTGCAATTCTCATAAGAGTTGATTCATCAATATCCACTTTCATAGGTACGTACCTTTTACCGAACAGCGGGTCATTTACTGGATACATGGCAGTGCCTCTCGTACCTGCACCAACAGTGTAAATCTTGATATTAAGAGCATTGGCAGCCTGTGCTGCAGTCAGAGGATCAATCTCTCCTCTGTTGTTTCTCCCGTCTGTAAGTAAAATTATTATCTTTGACTTGGCCTGGCTTGTTCTCAGCCTGTTTATTGCAGTAGCCAGTCCCATACCTATTGCTGTTCCGTCTTCAATCATTCCTGTTTTAAGATTATCAAGAAAATTCAGAAGTACAGAATAATCAATTGTAAGAGGACACTGGGTATATCCCTGGGCAGCAAATACAACAAGGCCTATCCTGTCATGTTTACGCCCTTTTATAAAGTCCGCTGCCACCTGTTTTGCAGCTTCAATCCTGTTTGGTTTTATATCCTCGGCAAGCATGGAACTTGATACATCAATTGCAAGCACAATGTCAATTCCCTGCGTTATCACCTCTTCCCCCTTTACTCCGGACTGGGGCCTTGCAAAAGCAATAATAAGTAGCGTAATTATAAAAAGCTTAAGCCAAAAAAACAGCTCTTTTACAGGGAATACTTTCTTTTTTCCAACCTCTTTTATTACTCCGATATTGGAAAACTTCAGTGCAGCCCTTCTCGCCCTCCATTTTAAGCGCCATAAAACCGCAAGCGGAATCACTGAAAGCAGTAAAAGGTATAACGGATTCGCAAATCTAATTATCATAATTCATCATCTTTTTTAATGTTCACAACTTCTTCCTGTTTAACAGCAGCTTCATACAGTTTTTCATCAGTCCGGATATCGTTCTCTCCATCCGGCATATCTACTATTACGATCTTGGTTTCATTGACAAATTTATACGCAGTATCAAGCGCGCCAATACACTCGCTATCAACAGGTATGACTTTTGCGAACTTGACCATATCGCATTGAAACAGAAGACTCATCAGCATGTCGTATTGTTCAGACGGAATCTCTCCGGACCTGAAACTATTCGATATCTCAGATGTGGTCATTTCCGGCGCAGGCACATAATACCTGCCGCTTATATAGCGCCTGATAATATCAGACAGCCGGATGTGAAACTCTTTTATCTTTGCATCTGCAACAAGATTTGATTCTTTAAGTTCATCAAGCCTTTCTAATGCAATCTCGTGGGGAGGCCTTGGCGGTTCTTTTCTTTCAGGCAGAAGAGACTTGCCCTCTTTTTTTAACCTGTACATAAAATATCCCGCAGCAAGGAAAAGAATCAATCCGATACCAAAAACAAAGGGCCTGATCTTCTCCCAGAAAGTCAGATATATTTCAACAGGGCCTTTTATATCTCTGATATCACCTTCTTCACTGGGCTTCATGCTTTCCACTGTGATCCTGATTTTCTCTGTTGAGATTGCAGATACGCTTGTATCTCCTGCAAGTTTATAATAAACTGTTACAGGAGGGATAAAATAATCACCAGTTGAAAAAGTAGAAATCTTATATTCCGCTTTAAGAACTGTTCTGCCGTTCTCTTTTTCAGGGTCACTAATTTTATAATTTCTTATTTCAAAAGCACCGAGATTCTCTCCTGCTCCGGGTGCTTTCACTTCAACATTCTTTAAATAAGATACTGTAACCGTGTAAGTTATCACATCTCCTATTTTAATACGCGATTTATCAACAGCAGAAGATATGGTTACCGGAGTCTCTTCGCCAGCAAGAAGTGCTCCTGTAACGAAAATCAGAATTATGCCAACAAGTAGAAAACCTGTTCTGCCTATGTATTTTTTATTTAATTTTATCATCATAAATTTTCACGTTTTCCGTTTGCATCATCCTTTGTAAAAGCTCGTTATATGCTTTCTGCTGCTTCTCTCTTAACAGATCGGAAGCAGCTTCATTTTTAACCTCATCAAGGCTTTTCTGCCTTACAACCTTTCCCTTTTTATCTTTCTCAACATATTTGTCTTTATTCGCCTGATAATAGAGTTTTACATCATCCCCTGTAATATTGCTGCCTCCCGGTATTTCATGCTCAAGATATTTCTGCACCATAAGGCTTTTTTTCGCCTGGAATGTTCCCTCGATTACATCCTTGTCTTTATCATATCCTGCCCTTTTTGCAGCATCAAAAAATAGATCTGTTGCAATGTGCTGAACAAGAAACGCTTTTTTTGATTTTAAATCTTTTATCTGATTCTTTACATAATCCGGCATCTTGTTAATATAGTAATCAAGATCCCCTGATGTTATCTTTTTATCTCCCACAGTTGCCACAACATCCCCGGGCCTGCCGTAATCATCCTTACTATTATTTAAATTAACCGCATTGTCAAGTGCAAGTTTTGCATCACTTGAACGCTGAAGCCTTTCCAGAGAGGCAACCATTTTCTTATTTACATCATTCATTACAGGAGATTCGGGACAGAGAGTTTTCACCTTAAGGTAATAAGCAAGGGCTTTCTCGTAATCATGAAGTCTGTCAAAATAAATATTGCCGATTGTGAACCAAATATTTGCTCTTTTGTTAAGCTTTACAGGATACAGGTCAAGATAACGCTGATACTCCTCCACTGCCTGCTGATAAAGTTCATGATTGTACAAAGTATTCGCATACGTTCTGACCTTTTCCTGATCAATTGCAGGTTTATTTGCCGTAGAACAGCTTGAAAGAAAAATAGCTGCAAAAACAGCAATTAACCATACATGGTATTTTATTCTAACTGCCATCTCTATATCTCCGTTTATCAGGCCCGTTTTGCACGCATTCTGAAAAATTTCATCAGCGGCTCAATGTAGGGCTTACCCGTATTAATAAACACAGAATCAACATTCATGGATTTGAAAAGCTTCTTCCTATCGCTTATAATTTGAGAAGCCTTTTCACCGAATGCCTCTCTCACTGCAGAATCAAACGTATTTAAAAGCAGCTGCTCTCCTGTTTCAGCGTCCTCAAGCTCCACATATCCTATATTCGGCAGCTCAAGTTCTCTCGGATCCACAATATTGATTGCAATTATATCGTGTTTCTCTTTTGCAATCCGCAGTTCTTTTTCAAAATCCCCTGATATAAAATCAGATACTAGAAAAACAACGCTCCGCCTCTTTGCAACTCGGCTTAAATATTCAAGAGCAAGGCTGATATCTGTCTTTTTGTCCTCTGGTTTAAAATAGAGAAGTTCCCTCAAAACTCTCAGCACGTGGCTTTTGCCCTTGCGCGGCGGAACAAACTTTTCTATCTTGTCGGTAAAGATGATCAGGCCGACTTTATCATTATTCTTAATTGCGGAAAAAGCAAGCAGAGCGCAGAGTTCAACTGCTATCTCACCTTTCATCTGCTCAAATGACCCGAACTCTCCCGAGGAACTTACATCAACCATCAGCATAACAGTAAGCTCACGCTCTTCTTCAAAGACTTTGACAAAAGGGTGGCCGCTTCTTGCAGTGACATTCCAGTCAATAGTACGAATATCATCTCCTATCTGATATTCACGCACTTCTGCAAACTCCATACCTCTTCCTTTAAATACAGAATGGTACTCGCCGGAAAAGACATCATTTACAAGGCCCCGAGTAGTAATTTCCAGCCTTTTCACTTTTTTAAGTATTTCTTTTGGAATCATTATGCCTGTTCCTGTCAGGGTACTTCAACTTTGTTTAAGACTTTCCGTACTATATCTTCGGAAGATATCTCCTCGGCTTCTGCTTCGTATGTAATAATTACTCTGTGACGGAGCACATCCATTCCAATTGCGCGTACGTCTTCCGGAGTTACAAAACCCCTGCTCTGTAAAAATGCATGGGCCCTGGCAGCCTTTGCAAGGTAAATTGATGCTCTCGGGCTTGCACCGTAATGGATAAGCTCAGAAAGGCCCTCAAGTTCATATTTTTCAGGATTCCGCGTTGCAAAAACAATATCTACAATGTACTGTTCTATTTTCGGATCCATATATATCTCTTCAACAACTTCACGTGCCTTGATTATCTCCCTGGGATTAACTACAGGATTTACACCTGGTTCCGGCCCTCTGGACATGCGCCTTAAAATCTCAAGTTCTTCTTTGGGATTCGGATAATTAATGGAAAGTTTCAGCATAAATCTGTCGACCTGAGCTTCAGGCAGGGGGTATGTCCCTTCCTGTTCTATAGGGTTCTGAGTTGCAAGTACTAAAAACGGCTCTTCAAGTATAAAAGTTTTATCTCCGATTGTAACAGTTCTCTCCTGCATAGCCTCAAGAAGAGCAGACTGTACCTTGGCAGGTGAACGGTTTATCTCATCTGCGAGGACTATATTTGAAAAAATCGGGCCTTTTTTAATCTTAAAATTTCCAGACGACTGATCAAAAATCAATGTACCGAGAATATCAGCAGGCAAAAGATCAGGAGTGAACTGAATTCTGCTGAATCCGGTTTTAATTGATTGTGATAACATCCTCACAGTTAATGTTTTTGCAAGTCCGGGCACACCTTCCAATAGTATGTGCCCCTTTGAAAGAAGGCCGATTAAAAGGCGTTCAATCATATAACTCTGGCCGACAATTACCTTGCCGAGCTCATCGGTTATTGTTTTTACAAACTGGCTTTCCTTCTGTATTTTCTCATGGATCGCCTGAATATCCTTGTTCATCTATCCTCCCTTATTACTCTGTTTTCTTTCTCGCCAAGAGATTAAATTTATTTTTGCCGTCTGCACGCTTTGCAGCGGCATCATCATTCTTGGATTTCAATCGGTTCTCAATAAACATTTCCATAACTGCAAATGCATCGTCAACATCTGTTTGTGATGCTTTCTCGCCGGAAAACTTTATTATATCCGCACGGGAAAATATTTTCTCAAATCTTTTTAAATAATTTTCTTCCAGCCCGTTTTCCTCCAGCATTTTAATCATCTCTGAAGATGTTGCTTCCATTGCTCTTATATTGAACTCTCCGCTCAGATATTTACGGAATATGCGTGTCAGGTTATCAAGAATTGTATTTAAACTTTCAGCCCTGTCTTTTATTGTATTTTTCAATTCTGCAAGGAACTCCTCTTCAGCAGGAGTATGCTCATCCGTGTTCTCATCATTAACTGCCTGCTTCTTTCTGCTGATGATATAAAACGCTATTCCGCCAATAACAAGCAGCACAACTACGAGCAGCGAGACATAAGGAAATTTTCTTTTCCCCGAATCCGGAACTGCATCTGTAACCTTTATGCCGAATCTCCTCGTTGAAACTTTATACTTTTTCCCTGTACTTTTTTCAAGATATGTTACTGATACAGGTTCAATATATCCCATGCCGAGGCTCTCCGGTTTAAGATTATATGTGATTTCGCGTATTGATTTTTTTCCCTTTACAGAGGCTTCCATACGGTTTGCAGCAGATGTGCCTGTAATCTCAAAATTGGTTAACTCAGGGTCTTCAATATCTTCCACTGTAACAGTATCCATTCCACCTGTCCAGCTTATCTGAACGATTAATTTAACACTCCTGTTTAAAGGAATCTTTGTGTCAGAAGCCCTTGCACTTATACGCACTTCAAGTATGGAAGAGGAATCTTTAACCTGGCTTAAAAGCGAAGCCTGAACAACTACAACCAGGAATATGACAGAAACAATAAACTTCTTCATTAATATTCTCCTGTTACTGACCGATACAGCTCGAAATTTTCACAGATTAAAAGAAAGCACTAAATGATACTAAACAAGATTGAAAAAGTTCCAAAAAAATAGGGATTTTACACATTGCATATTAAGCTTACAACATGTAAATCCCCTGTATTTTTTTAAACAAATAATATTAATTGTTTGTAGAAGAGGGCTGCTCCTCAATTTTTTTCAGCTCCGGTATTTCACTTATATCCTTGCCGAGATGGTCTAATTCCCATTTAACAGACGGAACAAGTTCATTATCCGGATATTTATTCAGGAATTGATTATACGCTTCCCGCGCTTTGGATGTATCATTTACACTGTTTGCATAAATAAAACCTATCATAAAATTGCACTGTGCAGCATTCCTTGCATCAGGATATTGTTTTTCTACTTTCCGCAAAAGTCCTACCCCTTTTTCATAATCTTTCAGGGCATTTGCATATATTAATCCTGCTTTATACAGAGCCTCAGGCGCCAGTTGGCTTGTAGGATAAGTTTCCCCGAGCTTTTCATAAGTACGCGCTGCTGCCTGAAATCTTTCATCCTTTTCATAAGCTGCTGCTTTGTCCATAAGTTTAGTATCAGGAAGCTCTCCGCATGCAATCAACAGCACAAGAAATAACCCCAGACCACGGATTAAACTAACCTTTCTCATTTAGCATTCCTCCTCTTTAATCGTACAGTGTAAGAGAATATTAACTTATTTTCTTCTTAAAATCAAGTATATTTTCTTTGGCAATAACTTCAACTGAATCGCCCTTTGTAATTTCTCCGCTTAAAATTCTGTTTGCAAGGGTATTTGCAACCATTTTCTGAATTACTCTTTTAAGAGGACGGGCTCCGAATGCAGGGTCGTACCCCATATCAGCTATAAGGTTTCTTGCATCATCAGTGATGGTTAATTCAATTCCCTGTTTCTCAGCAAGCTTTGCAATTTTTTCAAACTGTATGTCCACAATTTCACGTATTTCCTCTAATCTCAGCGGATGAAAAACAATGATCTCGTCAACTCTGTTCAGGAATTCAGGCCTCAAGGTCTTTTTCAGCATCCTGTGAACTTCATTCTGAATATCTTTATAAATCTGACGGCGATTCTCATCATTGATTGACTGGCTCTTCTCCATAATATAGGACGCTCCGAGATTGGAGGTCATAATGATTATTGTATTATTAAAATTAACTACTCTTCCCTGATTATCCGTTAATCTTCCTTCATCAAGTACCTGAAGCAGGATATTGAACACATCAGGATGGGCTTTTTCTATCTCATCCAAAAGAAGCACTGAATATGGGCGCCTTCTCACAGCTTCTGTAAGCTGGCCGCCTTCATCATACCCCACATATCCCGGAGGAGCTCCGATAAGGCGTGAAACCGAATGTTTTTCCATGTATTCCGACATGTCAATTCTGACCATGGCTTTTTCATCATCAAATAGAAACTCTGCAAGTGCACGGGCAAGTTCTGTTTTTCCTACTCCTGTTGTACCGAGGAAAATAAACGAACCTATGGGCCTTGACTCCTCCTGAAGCCCCGCTCTGCCGCGTCTTATAGCGTTTGATACTGCACTTACAGCCTCATCCTGGCCTCTTACTCTTATAGTAATACGTTCTTCCATATGGACAAGCTTTTCCCTTTCCGATTCAAGCATCTTGGAAACAGGTATGCCTGTCCACTTTGCAACAATCTCTGCTATATCTTCCTCTTCAACTTCTTCTTTCAGCATCTTGTGATCTTTCTGCAGTTCAACAAGTTTATTATTTACATCTTCCAGCTCTTTTTCAAGAGAAGGAATTGTTCCGTAAGTAAGTTCCGCAGTTTTTGAAAGGTTACCCTCTCTCTCCATCTTTACTGCTTCTGCTCTCGCTTTTTCAATATCTTCTTTTAGTCTTCTTATTCCGGCTATCAGTTCCTTTTCAATCTGCCAGTGAGAACGCAAAGCTCCGGACTGCTCTTTAAGATTTGCCAGCTCCTCTTTTATGGATTTCAGCCGCTCCTTTGATTTGCTGTCCTTCTCCTTCTTAACAGCCTCTTTTTCAATCTCAAGCTGTTTTATCTGCCGTTCAGCCTGATCCAGCTCTTCAGGCATGGAATCAATCTCTATGCGAAGTTTGGATGCAGCTTCGTCAATCAAATCTATTGCCTTGTCAGGCAGGAATCTGTCTGTAATATATCTGTGAGATAAAACCGCTGCAGCAACAATCGCACTGTCCTGAATGCGTACTCCGTGGTGAACTTCATATCTTTCCTTCAGCCCCCTGAGAATTGAAATTGTATCAGTGACAGAAGGCTCGGATATTCTAACAGGCTGAAAACGCCTCTCTAATGCTGCATCTTTTTCAATGTACTTTCTGTATTCATCAAGGGTTGTAGCTCCGATACATCTCAGCTCGCCTCTTGCAAGAGCAGGCTTCAGCATATTTGATGCATCAACAGCACCCTCTGCACTTCCTGCGCCGACAAGGGTGTGAAGTTCATCGATAAAGAGTATTACATTCCCTTCGGATTCGTGTATCTCACGAAGTACAGCCTTAAGCCTGTCCTCAAATTCTCCCCTGAATTTTGCACCTGCAATCAAAGCTCCCATATCAAGAGCAAGAATCTGCTTTGTTTTAAGATTTTCAGGCACATCACCTGCTGCTATTCGGGATGCGATTCCTTCCACAACTGCGGTTTTCCCCACTCCTGGCTCACCTATCAGGACAGGATTATTTTTTGTCCTTCGTGACAGAACCTGAAGCACCCGCCTTATCTCCTCATCGCGCCCTATCACAGGGTCAAGCTTCTGCTGCCTTGCAGCTTCATTCAAATTTTTTGCATAACGGTTTAATGCATGATATTTATCTTCCGGATTTTGATCTGTTACTCTCTGGCTCCCCCTGGCCTCTTTCATAACCTTGAGTACATTGTCATAACTTACACCCTGATTTTTCAGCATTTCGCTTACAGGCAGATTTTGAGCAGACAGAGCCAGCAGTATGTGTTCCACACTGATATACTCATCCTTCAATTTTTCCGCTTCTTTCAAGCTCTGCTGAAGAACAGCATCAAGTTCGCGGGACATATATATCTGGCCCACTCCTCCGCTTACCTTCGGGAACCGGTCTATTCTGTCTTTTAAAAATAATTTTATCTCCGGGAGATTTGCTTCCAGTTTTTTCATCATTGACACAGCAAAACTTCCGGAATCCTCAAGCAGAGAAAACAGAAGGTGTTCCGGTTCAATCTGCTGATTATTTCTATCGGATGCCAGTTGCTGGGAATGCTGCAAAGCTTCCTGAACCTTAATAGTAAATTTATTAATATCTATCATTTATATTCACCTCACCCTCTTTAAAAGCTGTTATCCTCTGTTTTGTTCCTTAAAATAAACAACCAGCCAAAAAAATGTGGATTTCATACTGCTTTTACATAAAAGGCGAGGGCTGCGCACCCTCGCCTTATTATACACAGCCTTAATTGCTAACTGTTTGGGCTTATTTTATTTCAAATACAATCAAGGTACACAGCTCCCTTTTATTTTAATTCTGCCGTTCATTTAATTTTATTACATTTTATTTATCATCATCTACTACTTCAAAATCCGCATCTTCAACATTTTTATCAGAGTCAGAAGGTTCTGCCTCAGCTTGCTGAGAAGCTGCTTCCTGTTCCGCCCCTGCTCCAGGAGCACCCTGTGCCTGAGAATACATTTTGCTTGCAGCTTCCTGCCATATCTTGTTAAGATCGTCGGTAGATGATTTTATCTCATCAATATTTGATCCTTTGAGAGCCTCTTTAACTCTGCCTACGGCTGCTTCGATTTTATTTTTCGCATCTCCGTCAACCTTGTCTCCGAACTCTTTTAAATTTTTCTCTGTCTGGTAAACAAGCTGATCTGCAGAGTTTCTTACATCTATCTCTTCCCTGCGTTTTTTATCCTCCGCAGCATGAGATTGGGCATCCTTTACCATCTTTTCAATCTCTTCTTCCGTAAGGCCTGAAGATGCTTCAATCCGGATAGACTGCTCTTTCCCGGTTGCTTTATCCTTTGCCGACACATTGAGAATTCCGTTTGCATCTATATCAAACCCGACTTCTATTTGAGGAATCCCCCGCGGAGCAGGCGGTATTCCGTCAAGATGAAATTTTCCAATTGTTTTATTGTCCCTTGCCAGCTCCCGTTCTCCCTGCAGAACATGTATTTCCACAGAAGTCTGGCTATCAGCTGCAGTTGAAAATACCTCGCTTTTTTTCGTCGGAATTGTCGTGTTCTTTTCAATAAGCCTTGTAAATACTCCGCCCAGGGTTTCTATTCCGAGAGAGAGCGGTGTGACATCAAGAAGCAGCACATCCTTTACGTCACCGCTTAAAACTCCGCCCTGAATTGCAGCACCGATTGCAACAACTTCGTCCGGATTTACACCCTTATGAGGCTCCTTGCCGAAAATATCTTTGACTATCTCCTGCACACGGGGAACTCTTATCATTCCCCCTACAAGAATAACATCATCAATATCACTTTTTGCAAGCCCTGCATCCTTAAGAGCAAGTTCACAAGGTTTTACAGTACGCTGGAAAAGATCATCACACAGCTGCTCAAACTTTGAGCGTGTGAGAGTTACATTAAGATGTTTCGGGCCTGTGTCAGTGGCAGTTACAAAAGGCAGATTGATCTCAGTCTGTTTTGTAGAAGAGAGTTCAATCTTTGCTTTTTCAGAAGCCTCCTTTAATCTCTGCAAAGCCATAGGGTCTTTTGAAAGATCAACACCTTCCGTTTTTTTAAACTCTTCAACAAGCCAGTTTATAATTCTCTGATCAAAATCATCACCGCCGAGGTGAGTATCTCCGTTTGTTGATTTTACTTCAAAAACTCCGTCTCCCAGCTCTAATATTGAAATATCAAATGTACCGCCGCCGAGATCATAAACAGCTATTTTCTCATTTTTCTTCTTATCAAGGCCGTATGCAAGGCTTGCAGCTGTCGGTTCATTGATAATTCTTTTAACTTCAAGGCCGGCAATAACACCAGCCTCTTTTGTCGCCTGTCTCTGACTGTCATTAAAGTATGCAGGAACAGTCACTACTGCTTCAGTTACCTTCTGTCCAAGATACTCTTCTGCTGTCTGCTTCATCTTCTGAAGAATCATAGCAGATATTTCAGGCGGTGAATACTCTTTGTCGTCAATCTTAACGCGTGCAACATTATTTTTGCCTTTTACTACCTTATAAGGCACTTCACCAATCTCATTTTCCACTTCTCCGAACATTCTTCCCATAAAACGCTTAATGGAGTAGATAGTTTTATCAGGATTAGTAACAGCCTGACGTTTTGCAGGTGCGCCAACCAGCCTCTCTCCGTCTTTTGAAAATGCTACCATTGACGGAGTTGTACGTGCGCCTTCTGCATTAGGTATAACAACCGGCTCACCGCCCTCAAGAACAGCAACGCATGAGTTAGTAGTACCAAGATCAATACCAATTATTTTTCCCATATCAAACAACCTCCTTATTTATCAATATCTGTGTTATTTTTTGTCTTTAATTTGAGTTTTATCCTTGCCTTTACTCTTAGAAGACTCCGGTTTACTGCTGCTTTTACGTTTATAATCAGTTTCATAGAATCCTGATCCCTTAAAAATCAGTCCTGACCCCTTCCCTATCAGCTTTTTTACATGCCCTCCGCACTCGGGACACTTTTTAACAGGCGGTTCAGTCATAGACTGAAAAACCTCGAATTCATATCCGCATTTCTCACACTTGTACTCATAAGTCGGCATTTCTTTTCCTCACTTTCTAAAATCCGATTTTTAACCCATAATTTTATGAATGAGCTTTTTTTCTTCTTCCGACGGGTTTGCAGGAATCTTTACATTTATTTTTACATACTGATCACCCTTTACCCCGCTCTTTTTCACACCAAGGCCGGGCAGCCTTAAGGTTTTGCCGTTTTTTGTTAAAGCAGGAATCTTAAGATTTACTTTTTTCCCGTGAACAGTTTTTACCTTTACTGTTGTCCCCTGTACAGATTGTTTCAATGATAGTGTAACAGCACATAAAATATCATTGCCTTTTCTTGAAAAGAATCTATGTTTCTGTACCCTGACAGTTACAATCATGTCACCGGCTTTATGTCCATTCTCTCCCTTTTTACCCTCTCCTTTTAAACGAATCTTCTTGCCGTCTTCAACTCCGGCAGGAAGCTTGACAGAATATTTTCTGTCTCCGAGGACTACTCCCCTGCCGTGGCATTGATCACAGGGGTTTTCAATTATCGTACCTCTGCCATAACATTTGGGACATGGCCGGCTAACACCGAATCCGCCCTGCACAACATTGACAAATCCGCGGCCCTGGCATTCCGGGCATGTTTTAACAGTTGATCCCGGTTTTGCACCGCCTCCTCCGCATGTAGGACAGGTTTTCTCTTTTTTAACAGAAAAACTCGCTTTTCCCCCTGTAATACTCAGCTCAAACGGAACTTTCAGCTCCACATTAATGGTATTCTCATTTTCAACATTGACATGGCGGCCACTCGCTGCTTTGCCCATATCAAAAAACTGGCTGAAAACATCTCCAAGGCCGAATCCTCCGAACATATCAGAAAAATTTCCTGAAGAACCACGGCCGCCTCTTTTTGGCCTTCCTCGAAAAGAATTAAAATCAAATCCGGAGAAATCAAATCCCTGAGGCGAGCCTCCCCCAAAAGATCCGCCGTACTTTCTCATTTGATCATATTGAGAGCGCTTCTTTTCATCACTTAAAACAGAGTATGCTTCGGATATCTCTTTAAACTTTTCTTCAGCTTCTCTATTCCCTGGATTTGCATCCGGGTGGTATTTTTTTGCAAGTTTCCTGTACGCAACCTTTATATCATTTTTCCCTGCGTTTTCTTTAATCCCTAAAACTTTATAATAATCTTTTGAATTCATATCACATCATCTCATTATTTCCATCATTGAAACAGCGTCCTACTTTAACCTTGCCGGGGCGTAAAAGGCGTCCTTTAAAAGTATAGCCTTTTTGCCAGACTTCAACTACTTTGCCGTCTTTATCCTTTCCGGTCTTTTCAACGCTCACTGCTTCATGAATCTCAGGATTAAATTCCGCATCTCTGTCATTTATCTCTTCAAGGCCTTCATCCTGTAAAATCTTGTACATATTCTTATAAATAAGGCCTATGCCTTCTGTCCGGGCATCTGAAAAACTATCCTGAGCATACATCTGCATTCGTTCCATATCGTCAATTACAGGCAGCAGCTTCTTAATAAGCTCACCTTCTGACCAGGCTGATATTTCATCTTTTTCTCTTTGAACCCGCTTTTTATAATTAATGAACTCCGCCTGAAGTCTTTTAATTCTGTCAATGTACTCATTTTCGTTTTCAGGAACAGTTGTTCCGGTTTTTTTGTCCTGCTTAACATTGTCAGTTTCAGGCCCTGTCACCGGAATAATCATCTCTTTTTCCCTTTTAGTATTCAAAATTTCTCTCTTTTTTATTTAACAGTTATTGATTCTTCATCTTCACATATATCTTATGCTGAACTATATGAAGAATGCTCAAAATTATACTTTTCAAAAACATATTTCTCAAATTTCGATAACACATAATGCAATTGTTATGCCAA
>JAGGVB010000031.1 GCA_021158245.1 bacterium
CATTACGAATAAGTGTTAAAGCAATAAAGCGGACGTAAATTTCCAGATGCCGGGAAACAAAACTCAATCCTGTCATGCCCATGAAAATGGGCATCCAGAGGTGTGGTGGGGAGAAGAGAAGAAATTTTGAATTATGAATTTTGAATTAAAAGACAAAGGGATGCAATTCTCTGGCATATTGTTTTCAAATGCCCTTCCCCGCTCCTGGATTCCCTCTAAAAACATGAGGGAATGACGCCCCTATGGTACCGTCATGTGCGGAGATTTTCAGGTGCCGGCAAAACACATCCGCCATATATCTTTATACCTATACCTTCTTCATTTTTTCCTGGACAACAGGAATGTCAACTTTTTTCAGGACGCGACACGCGACAAAAAATTTTATCCTTTATCCCTTATCCTTTATCCTTATTTTTAGAGCAGTTCTTCAGATACCGGCAAGTAAGTGTTTCTATTGAAAAGATATTCAATATGGCTTGTATAAATTTTCATGAAATGAAAAATTGAATCTTTAAGTTGAAATTAGCGTAAAAATTATTATTATACAGGTAACCTAATTTTATCAGTTTTACAAATAATCTCAGGAGTAAAATATGCGCCGGAAATTAGTTCTTATTTTTGTGTTTTTTACAATTATATCCTCATTTGCAGGAGACAAACTGTTAACAATGCAGGAAGCTATTCTCGGAAGTTACGGAAAGTTGAGGGTAAGGAATATTAATCAGCTTAAGTGGATTGGCAATTCAAGCGAACTCTCATGTGTTGATTCTCTTAACGGTTTGTACGGCCTTGTAAGGATTGATCCGTTATCAGAAGATAAAAAAATGCTGCTGACTCTGGATTCTTTGAAATCAGCAGTTAAGAAAGTTTCAGAAATAAGTATCCGCAGATTTCCCCGTGTAAACTGGATTAGCAGAGACACGTTTTATCTCTTTTATCATAATAATTTAATTGTCTATAATTTAAGAACAAAATCAGCATGTTTAAAAAACAGTGTGCCTGACAAAGCGCAGAATATCCGGATTCATCCGAAATCATTTAATATTGCATACACTATTGATGACAATCTGTTTGTGTCTCTCTGTTCAGGCGGAAAAATACAGATTACTTTTGACGGGGGAAACGGGATCAAAAACGGGTCAGTTGTTCACAGAAATGAGTTCGGAATAAACAAAGGAATATTCTGGTCTCCGGACGGAAAATATCTTGCTTTTTACAGGAAAGATGAGAGCCTTGTAACTCAGTATCCACTTGTTGATATTGATTCCAGACCTGCCAAAGTAAGATTTATCCGCTACCCTATGACAGGTATGGCAAGCGAGCATGTATCTGTAGGTGTGTATAATATTCTTTCAGGATCTACAACTTTTCTTCAGACAGGAGAGCCTGCGGATAAATATCTGACCCACGTAACATGGAGTCCTGACAGTAAATCTGTTTTTATAGCAGAACTCAACAGGGATCAGAATCATCTTCGGTTTTGCGTTTTTGACCCTGTAACAGGGGAGCGGAGAAAAATCCTTTTTGAAGAGAGGGATAAAGAATGGGTGGAACCCCTTTATGACCCGATTTTTATCAAAGGTAAAAATAACCGGTTCTTATGGTTTTCCATGAGAGACGGATTCAATAATCTTTATCTTTATGATACAAATGGCAGGCTGATAAGGCAGGTTACACATTTAAAAACAGATATCACGGATTTCTCAGGATTTGATCCTGAAAGTAAAAAAATATTTTTTACAGCAGCGGAAAATGACGGGCTTGAACAGCATTGCTTTTCAGCATCATTAAAATCCGGTAAAATTACTCAGCTTACAAAACAAAACGGATTACACAGAACAGATTTCTCAGGGGATGGTAAATATTTTATTGATCGTTTTACAAATCATACTGTACCCCGTATTATTTCTGTGTTTGACTGCTCCGGTAAAAAACAAACTGAGCTTCTTAAAGCGGAAAACCCTGTAAAAGAGTATAAACTCGGGAAGATTGAATATCTTAAAATTAAAAATAAACAAGGTATTACTCTGAATGCCAGAATGATCCTGCCTGCAGGTTTTAATCCACAAAAGAAATACCCTGTAATTGTTTATGTGTACGGCGGTCCCCACGGCCAGATGGTAAGAGATTCCTGGCTTTCCGGCTGGTCTTTATGGTTCCAGTACATGGCAGAGCGGGGCTATATAATTTTCACCTTAGACAACAGAGGGACCAACAACAGGGGCTCAGATTTTGAACAGGCTGTTTTCCGCAATCTCGGAACCTGTGAAGTTGAAGATCAGATGGCAGGTATAAATTATCTTAAAAAACAGTCTTTTGTAGATACGTGCCGGATTGGTGTTCACGGATGGAGCTACGGCGGGTTTATGACAATATCTATGATGACAAGACAGCCCGGAGTATTTAAGGCAGCAGTTGCAGGAGGACCTGTTATTGATTGGCGCTATTATGAAGTTATGTACGGAGAAAGATATATGGATACTCCTCAGTCCAATCCTGAAGGTTACAAAGAAGCAAACCTTTTAAATTATGTTGATAACCTTAAAGGAAAGCTCTTGATAATTAACGGAGCGGTTGATCCGACTGTTGTGTGGCAGAACAGTCTCTCGTACCTTCGTAAAGCAATTGACCTGGGAAAGCAGGTGGATTATTTTGTTTATCCCGGAGATGAGCACAATATGCACGGAAAAGACAGAGTGCATCTTTACCGGAAAATTACTGATTATTTTAAAGCGAAGTTGTAGAAAGGTAAAATAGACAGCAGGGGCTTTTATAACGCTTTTTCATTCCTGTTTTTGAGCTGGAAATTTTTCTGACGCAGAGTAAAGGTATTCAATGAAATATTTCTACCAATCTGCTTGAAAATGGATATGATATTTGAACAATTTAAGAATTATTGGTATATAAACATTTAGAAACAACAATGATTTATATGCATGTTATTAATAAAGGAAGAAATGGAACAAGAAACCCTGCGGATTGTTAGATTAGGTTGCTATTTTGAGCGACAAAAGCTATATTTTAATGAAGAATGATAAAGAACAATGAACATTTAACTAAACGGAGCAGCATGAGATTAGGTAGTTCTAATGAGCAATTTTTACTATTTTCATTAGTACACATAATTTTATGTTCTGTGCTCAATACAAATGAGGACTAATCATGAAATTGAAAGTAGTAGTGCATGAAGCAGAGGAAGGTGGATATTGGGCGGAAATTCCGTCAATTTCCGGTTGTGCAACTCAAGGTGATACATTCGATGAGTTGCTAAGGAATATTTATGATGCTGTTGAGGGCTGTCTTTCAATAGATGTTCAAAATATTCCCGTTTCAGAAAAAGACAGGATAATGGAGATAGCGGTTTGAAACCGGTCAGTGGGAAGCGTTTCTGCCGTATCCTGGAAGCAAGAGGAGAATAAAATGAGCTGCGCACGCTGTCTTCTTTTTCAAGAATATCTTCAAGTATGCGGGGAAAAGTTGCTTCTCCGTCTCCTGTTGATACAATATCAAATCCCATTTTAGCAGTGCCTATGGGATCTCCTTTCGGATGAGGCCCTCCTGCAATTAACACAGGGTCATCGCCAAATTTGTTTTTGATTGATTTTACCTGGTTTATAATGTCCGGTGCATGGTGTGTCATAAAAGAGAACAGAATGATATTTTCTTTTTTTGATGATACTGAATTTATAAGGTCTTTATGGGATGATACAAGACGGATGTCAAATTTTTTATCAATGCCTTTCTGCTCAATTGCGTTTAGAAGAACAATCAGAGTAAAGCTGTTGGAGTTGGTCTTTCTGAAAATAAGATTTGGCTTTTCTCGTTTCATGAATTCAAATATAAGCAGATTTTTTGCGATGGAAAAGTGGTTTTTTAGGTTTGGATTCATATGAGGGGTTGTTTCTCCCTCTGCCATGAACAGTGCGCGGTATGAGGCATGTCTTAGGAATTTTTTAAAAAGATATTTTTATGTTGAATAATTATGTAGTTATATGTAATTTAAAGGTGGAGATCAGCGATGCATTGACAGCATAATTTTATGGATAGATTTAGAGAAAAATACAGAATACCGTCTGCACGATTGAAAAATTGGGATTATCGTTGGCACGGGGCCTATTTTATTACAATCTGCACCAAAAACAGGGAACCCTGTTTCGGCAAAATTGAAAATGGTAGAATGCAATTGTCGCATGTTGGTGTTATTGCCGATATTTTTTGGAACGAAATTAAATATCGTAAAATAAATATTGAATCGAACACATTTATTATCATGCCCAACCATATCCATGGTATTTTAATTTTGAATGATGATACGATTGTAGAGACGTTGCATGCAACGTCTCTACTTGGTTAATTGATTAACGGGAGGGTCTGTATATAAATAAATTAAAATCAAAATGCAAATTCAAGCCGTGCTACTCTCATTGCATCTGACAAAGATTTTTCATACTCTGTTTTAAGAGTATTAATAAGTTCTTTCACAGATAGTATTTTATCTACACGAAATGCATTTGCTCCGGCAAATGCAAATCCATCAAGCATCTTGCCGATTCTTGCATTTGTAAGAGCATTTGCAATGCAGTATGGAGTATTTTTAAAGTCACATGTAATCAAACATTTCCATGGACATTTAAACGGTTTTCGGACTCCCCGTGATACTTCTTCAAGAAAAGTGTTTCTTATAGCTCTGCCGGGCAGCCCGACAGGGCTTTGAATAATCATGATGTCTTTTTCAGAGCATTTAAGATAAGCATCTTTGAATTGGTCAGATGCATCGCACTCATGTGTTGCTACAAAACGGGTGCCCATCTGCACTCCGTCTGCACCCATATTTATGAATTTATGAATATCTCTGCCTGTGTAGATACCGCCTGCAGCTATTACAGGAATTTCATTTTCGCCGAATGTTGTGAATTTACTGACCGCTTCAATAACATCAGGAATAAGATTTTCCAGTGCATAGTCCGGATTACTTATTTGTTCTTTCTTGAATCCGAGATGTCCGCCTGCCTTTGGGCCTTCTACAACAACAGCATCAGGCAGGCGGTCAAAATTTTTCTGCCAGTATTTAAAAATCAGATTTGCTGCACGGCCGGATGATACTATAGGAACAAGTTTGGACTTTACTTTTTTTAGATTTTCCCCGCTGTACTCTTTTGGAAAGTGGAGAGGCAGCCCTGCTCCGAGAAAAAGAATATCCGCTCCTTCATCAATTGAGGCTTTTACAAGATCCTGATAGTCTGTCAGAGCAACCATAATGTTGACGCCGATTATACCGGAAGTTTTCGCCCGGGCTTTTCTTATCTCTTCGCGTAGCAGCCTTGAGTTCGCTTCTCTGTAATTTGCTTTATCATAATTATAGATAGTGCTTAATCCCACAGATGAGATAACACCTATACCTCCCTGGTTTGCAACAGCTGAGGCCAGGCCGGAAAGTGATATCCCTACGCCCATGCCTCCCTGAATTACAGGGATTCTGGCAATAAGATTTCCTATTTTAAGTTCGGGCATATTTTTGTCCAACATTTTTTCTCCTATCAATTGTTTGTCAGATTGAGAAATTTATTCTAATGCTATTGTAAATGGTACTGAATTTAAGAGTTTTTCTCATTACATTGTAATTATAAGTAATTATTTAATAAAGAACTGTAAAAGAAATGTAAAACAGATGCGCCTCCCGGGGATGCTGCTGTATAACTTGTATATCTAAAAAAATATGTTTATATTTGATTGATGTAATTGAGCCCGGTAAAAATTTGTCTATATGAGAAGAGATGAAAAAACAGAGTACATTTTATTATGTTTTTATTTTTGTTATGGCCCAAATTGCCTTGTTTCTGCTAATTGGACTGTGGATTTCATGGTATGTGACCAACTATATTTTGATGGAAAAAGGCGGTATCAGGCTTTTTGGATTTAATGTTAATATTGTAGCTCTTGTAGGAGGCCTGGCGCTTCTCATTGTAATCTCCATAGCAATGACATTGATTTTTATGTATCTGAACAGACAGATGAACCTGACAAAAATGTACGATAATTTCATTGCAAACATAACACATGAATTAAAATCTCCTTTATCTTCAATTCAGCTTTTTCTTGAGACTATTAAATCCAGGGAAGTAGGAGAGAAAAAACAAAAGGAATTTATATTATCAATGCTTAATGATGTCAACAGATTGAACAGCCTGATTAATTCAATTCTGTATATGTCCGGATTTGAAAGCAGTAAAACAGCAAAAAGATATCCTCATAATTACAGGGTTTACAGAGCGGATGAGTTTTTAAAAAAAATAATCCGAGATGAATCTGAGCAGCTCAGGATGCAGAGTAGTGTGGAAATTACAGGTGATACTTCATGCAGATGTGTAATGGATAAGCAGTGGATGAGCATTGTATTTCATAATCTGCTCGACAATGCAAAAAAGTATTGCACCGGAGATGTAAAAATAAACGTAAAATTTGCATGTACGGAGAAGTTTTTTATAGTAGATGTTATAGACAACGGCATTGGTGTACCTGCATCATACAAGAAGAAAATATTTAATAAGTTTCAGCGTATTGAAAATCCCAATAGCCCGAATGTGAAAGGTACCGGATTGGGTTTGTACTGGGTAAAAGAGATAATAAAATATCACGGAGGAGATATTTTTGTTTTTAGCGAGGGGGAAAACAGCGGGACAACATTCACAATAAAGATACCTGTTTATATGGCAACAAAACAGCGTCACATTAAAAATCTTCTTAAATTAAGCAGTTATAAAATGAAGAAAACAGGGAAGTGAAAAAATGTGGAAAAAGAATTTAGAGGCAAGCAGCCGAATTTTACTGGTTGAAGATGAAGAGAGCCTTGCCAAAGGGCTTGAATACAATCTTACAGAAGAAGGTTATGATGTAACATGGGCCGCAGACGGCAAGCTTGCACTGGATAAGATTAACAATGAAAAGTTTGATTTGATAATACTGGATATAATGCTCCCATATATAAATGGATTTGAAGTTGCACAGCATGTGCGGGAGAAGGATCCGCGAATTCCAATACTTATGTTAACTGCGCGGGCGCAGGTTGAGGACAGAATACACGGGCTTGAAGCAGGAGCTGATGATTATATTACAAAACCTTTTCATTTAAAGGAGCTCCTGCTGAGGGTTCGGGGAATGCTCAGACGAAAATCGTGGTATTTTACACATACTCAAAATATTGGCATTGTAAGGTTCGGGAAAAATCAGGTGGATTTCAGTAATCTTTCTTGCATTGCGGAAGATTTATCTTTTACTCTTACTATTCAGGAGGCAACTCTGCTGAGATACCTGATTGAGAACAAGGGGAGGATTGTATCCAGGAAGGAAATACTTGAAAATGTATGGAATATGAATCCTGAAATAGAGACGAGGACAATTGATAATTTTGTTGTCAGGCTGCGTAGGTATTTTGAGAAGGATCCTCATAATCCGGTATTTATCATCAGTGTAAGGGGTGCCGGGTATATGTTCAGGGATGAATAACGAATTAGGATATATGGATATAGAATGGATATCGGGTATTAAGGATACCTGCCATCTATACTGTGAATTTATGAACAATTTTAAAGATTTGAATCTGATAAAAATGAATCGTGAACTATAGAACACTGAACGCTTAATTTTGAATATTTTTATATTTTGTAATCCAATATTCGGGTTACCGTGAAAATTAAATTCCTCATCTCTCTTTTTATTATCCTTGGATTTAAAGATTAATTTTCGTAAAATAGAGTTTTATGATTCTTCCTAGTTCTATTTGGAAGTATTCATTTAATTGTAAGAGAGGATTATTTAAAATACAAACATTCTATTAAATGTTTAAAATTGTTTCTTTGTTAATTTTGATTTTTGTATTCTTTTAATATTGTACAGTTCTTTGTTTTTTAAAGGTTAATTTATTAATTTTGTTAAGATTGCGGGTAGGCACTTTTTTTAGAAAAAAGTGCCCAAAAAATCCCGGCTGCTGAAAATCTCCTGAAATGCTCGGTCGTTCGCTAAAAGTTCGGAACTCTTCCCGATTCTGCTTATTGTATTTTTTTCTTAAAGAGAATCGGGACTCAGACAGCCGAACTTTTTTAACGCTCTCTCCGTCGCATTTCCGGGCGGAGATTTTCAGATGCCGGATAGAAAAAAAGGATGTGCAGTATGTCCTACAACATCTTAAATTGATTGTATTTACTTAATTATTTGATAAATGAAAAGTTGATTAATGTTAAACTTGTTGTGTAAATATGAAAAATTACCAACTCTTTCTATGAAGAACCAGTTTTATTAATCGTTCAGTATCTATCTGTTATCGGCAGGGGTCAGGAAAGGTATACGTGGAAAATAGAGAACCAGTGATGACAAAGGGTGTTGCAACTCTGCTTGGGGATCCAAAGAGAGCAATAAAGAAAATTGCAGTACCTATGATGTTCGGGATGTTTTTTCAGTCCATTTATAATATTGCAGACGGAATTTGGGTGGCAGGGCTTGGTGCGGATGAGCTGGCTGCTGTGGGATTGTTTATGCCGTTTTTTATGATTATTCTATCTCTCGGAGCCGGTATAGGAGTAGGAGGAAGCTCTGCTGTATCAAGAAGAATCGGGAGAAAAGATAAGAAAGGAGCAGACAATACATCTGTTCATACATTGATAATAGGCCTTATTATTTCAGTGGCACTGACACTCCTGAGCCTGCCGTTTATGAAACATATTTTTACCGGGTTAAGCGGAAGTGAGAAAATCGGAGCACTTGCTACTCAGTATGGATTAATCCTGTTCAGCGGGTCTGTTGTACTGATTTTTTCAAATATTGCAAATGCCCTTTTAAGGGGTGAAGGTGATGCAAGGCGCGCAATGTACGGCCTGATTGTAGGCTCAGTTCTTAATATTGTATTGGATCCCATTTTTATCTATGTCCTGGGCCTTGGTGTGGCAGGTGCAGCATGGGCTTCATTAATATCAATGATTGTGGCAGCACTTCTGTTTATCTACTGGCTTTTTATAAAAAGAGATACATATCTGAATATATCCCTCAGCGCTTTTAAATATAATACTTTCATTATAAGTGATATTTTCAGAGTGGGGATACCTTCTTCCTTTGCTCAACTCTCCATGGCGATTGCCATGCTTGTTGTAAACAAGATTGTTGTACTTGCAGGAGGGACAGACGGGATTGCAGTATTTACCAGCGGGTGGCGTATTGTAATGCTTGGAACAATCCCTCTTATGGGTATTGCCATGTCTGTGGTTGCTGTGACAGGTGCTGCATTTGGTGCAAAAGAGAGAGAAAAACTGAAAACAGCTTTTTATTATGCCTTAAAAATGGGAGTATTAATCGAGCTTATAATCGGCGTTCTTGTTCTTATTTTTGCAAATCAGATTGCAGTAATTTTTACTTATTCAAAGGGCTCGTCAAGAATATATGTTGAATTGGTTAAGTTCCTGCGTATAATTACAATAATCTTTCCTACGGTGCCTCTCGGTATGCTTACTTCAGCAATGTTCAGGGGAGTGGGAAAAGGTTCGCGTTCTCTCATTGTAACACTTCTCAGAACAATTTTGCTTCAGGTACCTCTTGCATATATTTTCGGAATTATTTTTCACTGGGGATTAACAGGCGTGTGGTCCGGTCTGATATGTGCAAATCTTATAGCAGTAGTCGCGTCATTTTTGTGGGGAAAACACACTGTAAACACACTCCCATTTGATACTCGTTAAATTTTAATCTGTTATTTCCTGTTAAATATGGAAAAAAAGGAGCGTGATTTCCTATAAGGCTTTTCTTCCATTATTGATTCCAGCTCTCTTTTAAAATTATCCACATCTTTGTGTACGCTTTTCATAATAGATTTTGCCTTATGAAAATCAAGTATTTGAATGTTCTCAAGCCTTGGCTTTACATATAGTTCCGGTTTGTTTTTCTTTAAATGTCCTTTAACGACAATGGATTCCATTATCTGAAATGTATTCATGACCGCATCAAAAACAGATGGGCGCAGATGTCTTCTCGGCGGAACCATAGTCCCTGATACGTCAATGGCAATAAGCACATCACACTGGTTTCTAATAACACTCATAGGCAGAGGGTTAATTATACCTCCGTCCACGAGAATGGCATTGTCAATCTGGTGAGGTATAAATATACCAGGAATAGATATGCTTGACCTGATTGCTTCTATAAGGTTGCCGGAATCAAAAACAACTTCTTTTCTTTCCCAGAAATCAGTCGCTATAATTTTTAATGGAATAGAAAGCTCCTCAAATGTACTTACTGGAAGATGCTCTTTTAAAAATCCGGTAACCCCGTTGCCTCTTACTATACCAGATGATTTTAGTACATTAAGGTCAAGCATTTTACCAATTTCAAGGATTGATATATGCTCTGTCAAATCTTCCAGTTCTTTTCCTGTCATACCTCCGGCATAAAATCCGCCTATAATAGACCCGATACTTGTACCTGAAATAATAGAAGGTTTAATACCAAGTTCATCGAGAGCCTGAATAAACATAATGTGGCTGAGTCCTCTTGCTCCGCCTCCGCCAAGTGCAAGTCCGATTTTTTTCATATTTGTATTCCGTTTTAATTAAAAAGTATGTTTGGCAGCGATCGGCATTCTTCTTCCTGAGCCGAAGGCTTTTGATGTGATTTTAAGTACAGGAGGTGCCTGACGGCGTTTGTATTCATTTTTCCATACAGCATCAATAATCCATTCAACAGTGTCAGGATCAAATCCTCTTTTAATAATTTCTTGTTTTGATATACCCTGCTCTATGAATAATTCAAGAACAGCGTCAAGTGTTTCATATGGAGGCAGAGTGTCCTGATCTTTCTGATCAGGTTTAAGCTCTGCTGAGGGAGGTTTATTAATAGTTGATTGGGGAATAATATTTGTGCCGCGGTTTATGTAATCTGCAATTTTGTAAACCAGACTTTTCGGAACATCTGCAAGAACGGAAAGCCCTCCGCTCATATCACCGTAGAGTGTACAGTAGCCGACAGACATCTCACTTTTGTTGCCGGTTGTAAGAACAAGATATCCGAACTTATTGGAAAGTGCCATAAGGATATTGCCTCTTATGCGTGCCTGAATATTCTCTTCTGCCACGTCTTCGCCTGTTTCCGAAAACAGCGGGTTTAAGGTCTCTTTGTAGCTTTTAAAGGTGCTGCCTATTGGCACGGTTATAAATTCTATTCCAAGATTCTCTGCAAGATTTTTTGCGTCAATAAGGCTGGATTCAGAAGAAAAGGGGGAGGGCATAGCTACACCTGTAATATTTTTGCTGCCTGCTGCTCTGCATGCAAGAGCACAGGTTACTGCGGAGTCAATCCCTCCTGACAGGCCGAGGACTGCCTTTTTAAAACCGCATTTTCCCATGTAGTCTTTTATTCCGAGTACGAGAGCATCATGGGCTGCTTTAACAGGATCAAGAGGTTTGAAATCAACGGGAGTACCGGATTCCGTATTCAGTGTTTTAATCTCTTCTTTAAAAGAGGAGAGTATCTGTATCATATCTCCTCTGTCATTAAATACCATAGACCGGCCGTCAAAAATCAATTCATCATTTGCACCTGTTTGATTCACAAAGATAAAAGGGATATTGTGTTTTTGTACATGGCTTTTTATTAGATTAAAACGGAGATATTCCTTGCCAAGGGTAAATGGAGATGCCGATATATTTATAATTATAGTTGCTCCCTTATGTGCCAGAATTTCAACAGGATCTACCCTGTATCCGGGATTTGGGAGAATTGCAGGATTATTCCATGCGTCCTCGCAAATTGTTATTCCTATCTTCTCATTTTTAAAATTAAAAATATCAATATGTTCAGCAGGAGTAAAATAGCGTTTTTCATCAAAAACATCATATGTAGGAAGAAGTGTTTTACGCTGCTTAAATAAAATTTTTCCGTTTTGTACCAGAAAAGCAGTATTGTAAAGATGAAAAGAATCAGATTCTTCAATTCTTTCAAAATTACCGCAGATTATACCTGTATGCGGAAAATTCTTAGTGATTTCAATAAGGGATTGAAGTGCTTTTTCCGACGCGTCTGCAAAGTCGCTTCGTTCGAGAAGGTCCTGAGGAGGATAACCTGCAAGAAACAGTTCCGGAAAGATTACAAGGTCTGAATTTTCATTTTCTGCTTTCTCAATTGTATTTTTGATTTTAATCAGATTCTTATTAAAATCGCCTATAACGGAATTTAATTGTGCAAGAGTTATTCTCATTTGGCCTACGTATAAGTTTTTTAATAAAATAGCTTCAGAAGAATATAACGATAAGTCGGAAATATGTCAATTTCTTTCTTGGGAAAAACATTCCAAATGATTACTAGGCAAGATTTGCCGAAATTGGCTGTTAAGGCTATAATATATTATTAAAATAATAAAAATAACTCAATTATAAACAGTATGATAGCCCCATATAAACCTCTGTGGTATGAGCTTTGCTTTAAAAGGGTGTGGCATCAGACCAAATTTAATACGGAGATAGTAAATGAAGGTGAAAAATAATAAATTCAGAAGATTAACAATATTACTCAGCATTGCAGGTTTGCTGCTTTTGTGGGCTGGAAGTATTGCCGCAACTCTTGAACTTTCCTGGCAGCCTAACACAGAGCCTGATCTTGCAGGATATAAAATATATTACGGCACATCAGGGAGCGGAGTTTATTCCATTATCATTGATGTCGGAAATGTTAATACCTATGACCTGACAGGGCTTAGTATTGGGGCTACGTATTACTTGGTTGTGACAGCATACGATGAAAACGGGAATGAGAGTGGTTATTCCGAGGAGGTCAGCTATCAAATTAAGGATGTAGATCCGCCGGTCATTACCTCAGCATCATGTGTTATGGTTGACAAAGTTGTTGTGACATTTAACGAGCAGGTTGAAAAAATATCAGCAGAATTGGAATCAAATTACTCCATAAATAATGGCGTTACAGTACAGACAGCTGAACTTCAGAGTGACAATAAAACAGTTTATCTGTATACAACTTCTCATTCAAACGGCAATTATATTTTAACAATAAACAATGTACGTGACAGAGCATCTGTTCCAAATGCAATTGCAGCAGACACTCATGCACAGTATTCATGGACAGGAAACGACGAAACACCTCCGCGTATTGCAGATTTGGAGCTTAAAAATGATGATTTTATAGTTATAGAATTTTCGGAACCGGTTGAACAGAGCTCTGCAACAGATGTTTCGCATTATTCAATCTCTCCGGCTGTACAGATAAATTCAGTTGATATAGCTGGTACGTTCAGAAAAGTGTATATTACTACAGCAGAGCATACAAGGGGACAAAATTACACTATGACTGTTAATGGTGTGAAAGACGGGGCTGGAAATGTTATGAATTCAGTGCATGAAAATTATTCATGCATTTCCGAAGACACAGATCCGCCTGTTTTAACTGCTGCAAGGATAAATAAGGACGGTGATGAGATTGTTCTTGAATTCAGTGAAACTCTTGATCAGGCAAGTGCTGAAACAAAGTCTAATTATTCAATTTCCCCTTCTGTTTCCATTACATCTGTATCTTTGAATTCGGATCAGAAATCAGTAACGCTTCAAACAGCAGTGCACAGCGCAGGTGAATTCGAAATTACAGCCTCAAATGTCGGAGATAACGCGAATCCTCCGAATTACATTTCATCAGGGGTGTTGAGTTATACATACACACCTCCTGATCATACACCCCCTGCCATAGTCTCTGTAGAAATACCCAATAGTAATTTACTGCAGGTTACTTTTTCAGAACCTTTGGAAGGTGCAAGTGCTGAAAATGTTTCCAATTATTCCATATCACCGCATATAAAAATAAACAATGCGACTCTTGATGTTTCCGGAGAAAAGGTACTTTTGGAAACAGAGGAGCATCAGGCAGGAAGTTATTCATTGACTGTAAATAATATCCGTGACAGGGCTGAACAGCCTAATACAATAGCTTCGGGATCTTCAAAGAGTTATGAATACAATCCTCCTGATACGGATCCTCCCTATGTAACAGAAATTGACCTTCACGGAGAGGATGTCCTTGAAATTGTTTTTAATGAATCTCTTGACAGAACTGCAAGTGAAACTGTAACCAATTACCAGATATCTCCTTCTGTTGAGATTAAAAGTGCAGTTCTCGTAGGGGATACGCTTAACAGAGTCTATCTTTCAACAGGTAAACACATACCTGGGGGTACTTACACAATATCCATAAGCGGAATCAAAGACAGAGCTCCTGCTCCCAATATTATAGCATCCGGTACAACAGCGGAATATACTTGTCCGGTTATTGACAATACTTCTCCGAGATTAGTTACTGCTGTGCTGCAGGGGAACAATTTTCTTAAACTTGTTTTCAGTGAAGCAGTTGATCAGACATCTGCAGAAAACAAATTGAATTACAGTATTGCTCCTTCTCTGAACATTGAAGAAGCAACTCTTGATGCATCTTTGAAAATAGTATTTCTTAAAACAGCAAGGCACCAGCCCGGTACGGATTATACAGTGACAGTTACAGGAGTTAAAGACAGGGCGAATCCTGCTAATGTTATAGGAACGGAAAATAGTGTAAATTACAGATGTGAATCGGTAGATAACATCCCGCCTGAACTTTTACGTGCAGATCTTCACGGAAATGTTCTGCTTGAGCTTAGTTTCAGCGAACCTCTTGATAAGGTTTCCGCACTTAATTCCGGGAATTATTCCATAGACAATGGGATTTCAATTGAACAGGTTTCAATGAGTGAATCACAGATGCAGGTGTTTTTAAAAACAAGCCAGCACCAAAAAGGAACGTACACGGTAAAAGTAAATAACTTGCGAGACCTTGCGGAAATTCCAAATACAATTGAACCGAATTCCAGTTTTGAATATACTTATACTCCGGTTGATACTATAAGCCCTGTTGTTGCGAGTGTATCCACTATCAATAAAAATACAATTGAAATTGTGTTTGATGAAGCACTTGATAGAAATTCTGCAGAAACAACGGATAACTATAGTATAAACAATGGTGTGGTTGTTCAGAAAGCAATATTAAATTCATCTCTTTCAATTGTTTACCTTCAGACAACAGAGTTCAATCCCGGCAACTATGTACTTACGGTTAAAAACATCACGGATGCATCGGAAAATGCAAATAAAATTCAAAATACTTCAATACAGTATGTTTATCATGTTCTGGATGAAGTATCGCCGACATTGGCTTCAACTGAGGCCAAGAGCTCTAAAATGGTACTTGTTACTTTCAGTGAACCAATGGAAGCTGTGAGTGCGGAAAAAATTACGAATTATACAATCAATCCAGGGATTCAGGTAACAGGAGCGTATCTTACATCTTCAGACAAACAAGTTGTATTGGAAACATCGGAGCATGCTGCAGGCGAGTACACTCTAACTGTAAACGGAGTGCGGGACGCATCTTCTTCACACAACCCGATTGCCCAATACAGCACAATAAATTATACATGGAGCCCTGCAGATACTGTAAAGCCTAAACTTGTATCTTATAATCTGCCGACTGACAGCTATCTTGAGCTCTTTTTCAGTGAGCCGGTTAATGACGATCAGGCAAATAATAAAGTAAATTATACAATAGATCCGCCGGTCCAGATAATTAATGCAAGTTTGAGTTCAAACCTTGATGTTGTAGGCCTTGTCACAAGCAAGCATGCGCCAGGGACATATACGGTTACTGTAAATAATATCACAGACCGTGCATTTAATCCAAATGTTATCGGAGGACACAACAAGTTGACTTACACCTATATTCCTCCTGATACGGTAGGGCCGAAACTTATTGCGTTAAAAGTCAATTCTCCACAGTCTATGGCGCTTATTTTTGATGAAGAACTTGACAGGGAAACTGCGGAGAATATAGCTAATTACAGTATTGATAAAGGAATTCAAATTAGCGATGTCAGCCTCCTTGCTTCTCTGACAACAGTACATATTGAGACTTCACCGCATCAGCCGAGTGAAACATATACTATAACAATTTCAGGGCTGAAGGACAGGGCACCGTCTCCGAATGCTATCAGGTCTCCGATTAAAAAGGCATATTCGTATGACCCTCCTGATACTGAAAAACCAGAGCTTGTCAGTGCCAAGCTTATAAGCGGAGCAAACCTTGTTGAACTTGTTTTCAGTGAGAAAATAGATAAAAAAACAGCGGAAAACAGGGAAAACTATATTATTGATCCAAGTGTTGAAGTTAATCTTGCAACATTGGATACAGTTACATTGAAAAAGGTGAGGCTGGAAACAACAGATCATCGCCCTGGTATTCAGTATTCTGTAAGTGCACGTAATATAAAAGATCTCGCGCCTGTCCCCAATGTTATTGATGCTTCCAAGTGGGTACATTACCAGATGCCCGGCTCAGGCAGTATGGCTGATAACACACCCCCTCAAATTTCCAGAGTGGATGTTGTCTCGAGGAATAAGATAGATATCGTTTTTTCGGAGCCTGTAAATAAAGCAACTGCCGAAAATGTAAAGAATTATGTAATAAGTGATACAATTAAAGTTGTTGAGGCAAAACTTGATACTGACAAGGTAAAAGCAGTATTAACAACGAGCAATCACATATATGGTAAATCATATACTATTTCAGTAAAGAGCATTAAGGATGCCTCTCAATACCAGAATGCAATGAGCAGTGAAACGGATGTTAAATATCTGATTACAAAAGAAGCTGCTTTGAGTAATGTGAACCGCCCTGCATATCAATTTGCTATTCTTCATTTAAGCGATAAGAGCTATGTGGACCGCAGTTATACAATTGAACAGATTCCTGCATATCTTGACAGCATACCGCGTGTTGTTACGGCAAATGATGACAAGATGTCAGACGGCAGCAGTTTCTTGAGTTTTGAACTTTGGGGAGAAGCAACGGTTTATGTAGCATTTGACAGGCATATAGAATCATTGCCCTCATGGCTGAGCAACTGGAAACAGACAGGAGATCAGCTTGTTGATTCCAGGGATAATGTTTTTATGCTTTTCAGCAGGGAGTTTTCAAGCGGAAGAGTTGTACTGGGCGGGAATAAAGGTACAATGGATGATAACATGTATATGGTCTATATTGAACCGAGGACAGATTCAAAAGCAGTTATAGCGAGCCTCAGCAAAACCTCCTATGATGTAGAACATATTTCAGTAGGGGATACCTGTTATATTGACAGGCCTCATACAATTACATCAATTCCTTCTCAATTGGAAGAGCTCCTCTGGATACGAACCGCAAATGATGATAAACTGAGCACAGATCCGCTGAGTTTCCACCTGAATAAGGCATCTGTGGTTTATGTGGCGCATGATAAAAGAATTACAGAGCTTCCTGACTGGCTTTCAGGCTGGGATGAATTAAATGAGCAGATAAGCAACTCCCGTTCTGACAAATACAATATATTCTATAAAAAGTTTTCAGAAGGTGATGTAGAACTCGGCGCAAACGGAGGTACTGCGGAAGATAATATGTATTTCGTTTTGATAAAACCTGTTGATGAAAAAGATAATTCCGGAGCAGGGCCGAAGATTCCGAAGAAGTTCGAGCTTTTACAGAATTATCCGAACCCGTTTAATCCTTCTACGCATATAAGGACTAATATCAGGTTCAAAATTAATGATAACAGAGATGTAAATCTTGTTATTTACAACATTCTGGGCCAGGCTGTGAAAGAGTTTAATCTTTCGCAGGATCAGCTCAGAACAGGCGTTGTACATGAAGTTGTATGGGACGGCAGAGATAATAACGGAGCTATTGTTGCAAGCGGAGTCTATTTCTGCAGGTTAAAGGTCGGGGCTTTTGCATTGACACGGAGAATGCTGCTTCTGCGGTAGGGAGATTAAAAGAAGATGATATATGCTTTAATTATAATTATAGGACTTGCATTCGGAAGCTTTTTAAATGTTGTAATTTATCGTCTTCCCCTGAAACGGTCAATTGTAACGCCAGGCTCTTTCTGCCCCTCATGCGGACAGCCCGTAAAATTTTATGATAATATTCCTGTGTTAAGTTATTTGATTTTAAAAGGAAGATGCAGGTATTGCAAGAGTAGAATTTCAGTGCGGTACCCTCTTGTGGAGAGCCTTTATGCAGTATTGCTCATAGTTCTTTTCCTGAAATTCGGGTTTTCCGGAGAATTTTTCACATATTCGGCCTTAACATTTTTTCTCATACCAATAAGTGTTATTGATATTGACCGCGGTTTGATATTAAATAAGCTCGTTTTGCCGGGTTGCATTCTGGGCATTATTCTTGTGATTATATTACAAATTGAAACGTGGCAGAGTATGCTGTACGGAGCTGCAGCAGGAGGGGGCTCGGCTTTCCTGATAGGATTACTGGGGAATTTTTTCCTGAAAAAAGAAAGCATGGGTATGGGAGATGTGAAACTCTTAATATTAACAGGCATTTACGTCGGATTTCCAGGTGTTTTGCTGGGATTTTTTTACGGCGTTTTTATAGCTGCACTATACATAATTGTAAGGATGGCCCTGAAACAGTTGAAAATCGGGGAAACCATTCCTTTTGGTCCGTTTATTGCAATAGGAACCCTTGTACATATCCTGTTCGGAAAAGCAATTATATTATGGTATTTAGGATTGTTTTAAGAACAGATATGTATGTGCGGGGTCAGGGAGACATGATTAATGAGAATTGAAAGGAGCAATGAGACAGCAACTGTTGCTACTGACGCGGAAGATTCCTTTCAGAGTCCGGTTACTGAAGTTCAGGGGAAGAAGAAGGTTCTCGTTGTTGATGATGATCCGCTTGTAGTAAAAGTACTTCAGGATCCCCTCAAGAGAGCAGGTTACGATGTAGAGGTAGCCTCTCATGGATTGGAAGCTCTGCAGAAAGTAAAGGAAAAAAGGCCCGATTTAATAATCCTTGATATACTTATGCCCCTGATGGACGGGTTTAAAGTAGCAAGGTTTTTAAAATTCGATAAGAGGTTTAAAGATATTCCTATTATAGTATTAACCTCAAGGGCTACTGAAGGTGAAAGAAAGATGGGAGAAAAAGTTGGAGCTAATGAATTTTTATACAAACCGTTCAGGCTCCCTCATGTTTTGGATGTAGTGCAAAGGTACTTAAATGCTTAGTACGGCAAAGACAATTGATTATCGTGTTGACCAGGACAACGGCAGAACTATTGCCAGAGCCCTTGTTGAGAATAAGCTTGTCACTCTTGAGCAGGCAAAATCTCTGCTCGCAGAAGTCAGAGACAGCGGAGGAGATAAGAATTTTGAGCAGCTTCTTATTGATAATCAAGTATTGGATGAAGAGTCGATTTTAGAAACAAAGGCAGCTTTGTGGAATGTTCCATATATTGATTTGAGTAATTACGAAGTTGATCCTGAAGTTCTGGACTTAGTTTCTGATAAAGCTGCACGTCAGTATAAATTTTTTCCCCTTTTTCGTATAGACGGGACACTGCTCATAGCTATGTCCGACCCGAAAGATGTAAAAATTATTGATAAAGTTACACAGATTACGCAGCTTGAGGTGTCACCTGCACTATCTTCCGGAAAAGCAATTTCAGATGCAATAGACCGTTATTACGGCAAAGCGGAAGAGGTTCCGCCTGAAGTGGCAGTCTCTAATGAAGAACTCCAGGATCTGTTGGAGAGCATAGAATCTGAAGACGAAGAAATAGAAGAAGAAAAATCGACACAGGACCTTGAGCGCCTCGCAGAAGAGGCTCCTGTAGTAAAAATGGCGAACATGGTGCTTATTCAGGCCATTGTAGAGGGCGCTTCAGATGTGCATTTTAATCCTGAAGAGACAGAGCTTCGCGTAAGATTCCGTGTTGACGGAGTGTTGCGGGATGCTTTTCATCTTCCCAAAAATCTGCAGGAAGCAATTATTTCAAGAATAAAAATTCTGTCTAATCTTGATATTGCAGAACATCGTATTCCTCAGGACGGACAGCTTAGGCTTAAACTTAAAGACGGCAGAAGTATTGATATTCGTGTTTCAACTCTTCCTTCAGCCTATGGTGAAAATATGGTGCTGAGAATTCTTGATAAGAGTGCAGCGCTGTTAAATCTTGAAAATCTGGGGTATGAGGAAGACACTTATAAAATAATAAGCGATATCCTCTCCAACTCCTACGGCATTATGCTTGTTACAGGGCCTACCGGAAGCGGTAAGACAACTACTCTGTATGCTGCATTAAACAGATTGTCAACAATTGAAAAAAATGTAATTACACTTGAAGACCCTATTGAATACAGGCTGCCCCTTATAAGGCAGTCACAGGTTAATGTTAAAGCGGGAATGACATTTGCTAAGGGCTTGAGGGCAATTTTAAGGCAGGATCC
>JAGGVB010000032.1 GCA_021158245.1 bacterium
AATATTCCATAGTTATATTAAAATGCTTTCCGTACGTGGAATGCAGCCTGCATTCCACCCGAATTCCGAATGTGAAATTCTGGATCTAAACACCCGAATTTTCTCAGTCAAACGCTCATGCGAATCTCAGATAATTTATACTTTCACTAACGTATCTGAACATTCCGTATCTTTTACCATTCCGGGAGAATCAGGACACAGCATACTGCACAGTTTGTTTGACAACACTGAATACAGCGGCAATTCCATTATCCTGAAACCTTTTGAAATCTGCTGGATTGAAAAAATGCTTAATTAACAAAGGAGCACTGATGATAGATACAGGAAATATACTTGGAAATTACATAGAGGGGATAAAATCCATAAAGGAGATAATCCTTACCAATATTGTATTAATGGGGCAGACGCCATGTTCTACTGCTGACAAAAAACGTCAAACCCAGGCAAACCGCAGAGTTAGTGTTTTTTTGGAACGGCTCTGTGATGTAAGTGCTGATGAATGCACAACAGACTCTACAGGCAATCCCTACGCAATAATTAAAGGCAAATCTTCTTCAAAAATCCCCATTATGTTAGTAGCACACATGGACACTACCCACGGGAATGAATTTGAATCGGATTATATTATAAGCAACAATCAAATTACCGGCCCGGGCCTGCTTGACAACTCTCTCGGTGTTGGAGTTCTGATGTCTCTGCCGAGTGTTCTTCATACACTCAACCATACATTTGACTCTGATATTATTCTTGTGGGTTTAAAAGAATCTCTCGGGGAAAGCAACCTGAAAAGTATACACGATGTGCTTTCAAACTGGAAAAATCCGATAAAAGCAGGCATCTGCGTTGAAGGAGGAGAGCTCGGCAGATTATCCTATTTCTCAAAAAGCATGATCCGTGCGGAAATACAGTGCACTATGCCGCGAGTTATCGGGCTGAAAGACAAGGGCGGATTTAATGCAATTATCGTTATTAACGAAGCAATAAACGAAATGCTGAAAATCCGGCTTCCCCAACGGCCGAAAACGAATATCATTTTTGGTAAACTCAACAGCGGATACAAACACGGAGAAGCACCTCTTACAGCCACTCTCGGTTTTGAAATTCACAGCGACAGATATTCAATGGCTGAAGAGGTGTTTTTAAAGATTGAAGAAATATGCGGAAATGTATCACACAGGAATAATGCAAAAATCCGCCTTAAAAAAACAAGCAACATCAGAGCCTCGCATTTAAGTTATCATCACCCCATTGTAGTCTCATCTGTACAGGTAATGGATGCTCTTGATATAAAACCATCATTTGAATCAAGCGAATCCGAACTTTCTGTTTTTCTTTCCAATAAAATTCCTGCAATAACTATTGGAATCGCAAAAGGTACAAATTATCATGAAGATAACGAGCAGGTAAATATAGGATCAATTTTTCGCGGGATAGCACAATTAATAGGAATAATCTCAGCAATTGATCAAGGAGACTGGAATGAACAAAATATGGCTTGAAACTAACACATTCCATTACTCTGAATTTTCTGATCTAAAAAAATTGGTTGAATTAAAAAAGAAAAGAAAAGTCAAGATCTCTTTATGCTTTCCAACTTTGAATGAAGAAAGGACAATTGCAAAAGAGATTATAATTATGCGCTCGGAATTAATAATAAAACATCCGCTTCTTGATGAAATTATTGTTATTGATTCCGGTTCGACTGATAATACGGTTCAGATTGCACGGGAATACGGAGCAGATGTTTATATCTCCAATGAAATCCTTCCGCATTTAAAAGACCAATTCAGAGGCAAGGGTGAAAATTTATGGAAGGCTCTTTACGTTGCAAAGGGCGATATAATAGTATATATTGACGCTGATATAAAAAATATCCACCACAGATTTGTGTACGGCCTTTTAGGCCCTCTCCTGACAAGAAATGATATAAGATATTCAAAAGCTTTTTACGACAGGCCCATTACTCTTGACAGCGGGGGCATAAGGCCTTCCGGCGGAGGCAGAGTAACAGAGCTTGTAATCAGGCCTTTGTTCTCCCTGCTTTACCCGGAGCTGACACAGATAATTCAGCCTCTTTCCGGTGAGTATGCAGCTTACAGAGACATACTTGATCAGCTTACTTTCCCAATTGGGTACGGTGTGGAAACCAGCATGCTTATGGATATTTACGAAAAATGGGGGCTTAAAACAATTGCCCAGGTTGATCTTGACAGGCGTGTACACAGAAACCAGGATACTCTTGCTCTCGGCAGAATGTCCTTCGGAATCCTGCAGACATTTTTCTCAAGGATGCAGAAACAAAACTTTATTAAAATCAATAAAAAAATCTACGACCAAATGCTGCAGTATCATGCAAAGGACCAGAAATACAATCCGAAAATCCATAAAATTAAAGAAAAAGAACGTCCGCCTATGATTTCGATTGCTGAATATCAAAAAAAATTTCCCAAACGTAAACTAAAGACAATTTAGATTCCGCCTATGAAAATAGCTTACCTGCACTACCATCTAAAACCCGGAGGTGTCACTTCAGTAATTCGCCAGCAGATTGACGCCCTGAAAAATATACACGAAATACTGGTAATCTCTTCAGGTACACCTCAGGTTGACTGCAGCTGCGATGTAAAATTAATACCTGGCCTTTCATACGATACTCCGGGGAAAAACCATGTATCTCCGTCGGACCTCGCAGATCAAATCCTGTACACTATTACAAAAACGTGGCCGGGAGGGTGCGATTTAATACACGTACACAATCCTACTCTTGCAAAAAACAGCTCTCTTATCGAAGCACTCTCCATTTTAAGAGACAGAGGAATAAAACTGTTCCTTCAGATTCATGACCTTGCAGAAGATGGAAGGCCTAACGCATATTACACAAAACCTTACGTGGCTGATGTCCACTACGGGGTCATAAATTCAAGAGACTACTCTATTCTTGTAAAAGCAGGCCTCAATAAAAAAGGGCTGCATCTGATCCCTAATCAGGTTATCCCCTTTCCATCCGGAGAAATATCAGGACACGGTTTTATTCTCTATCCTGTACGTGCAATCCGTAGAAAAAATACAGGCGAAGCAATACTTTTATCTCTCTATTCCGGTGAAAAGCATCCTGTTGGCATTACTCTGCCCCCAAACAGCCCATGGGAAAAAATTCTCCACCAGGGGTGGCGATTATTCACCAGAGAAAACAAACTTCCTGTTCATCTTGACATAGGACTCCTTAAAAATTATGCAGATCTCGTTTACTCTGCCTATTTTATAATCACAACAAGCATTAATGAGGGCTTTGGATTTGCATTTTTAGAACCATGGACCGCAAATAAATACGTTTTCGGCAGAAGGATAGACCATGTTTGTAAAGATTTCGAACACAACGGCATGATTTTTGAAGATTTATATAATAGACTGTCCGTTCCGACGGACTACTTTGATTTAAGGGATTTTTATCTTCGCAGAAAAAAATCCATATTAAAGTACAATAAAGATCTCGGTTTTCCGATCAGGAAGGAAGTATTGGAAAAATCAGCAATACCTGTTACAGAAAACAGCTCAATTGATTTCGGTGCTTTGGACGAAAAAGCACAGCAGCAGGTCATTCTGTCTTTGATAAAAAGCGGAAAGAAAAAAGC
>JAGGVB010000033.1 GCA_021158245.1 bacterium
GAGGCAACACTGCCTGTACCGCAGGAGAGAGTTTCTCCTTCAACTCCCCTCTCATAAGTACGTACTTTTATGCTGCTTTCTCCTGATTTCTGTACAAAATTGATATTTGCCCCATTCTCAAAGATAGGACTCTGTCTGTATGTTCTGCCGTATTTATCAACATCAACTCTATTAATATCCGGAACAAAAATGACTAAATGAGGCACTCCTGAAATTACAAATCCTCCTATCTTCCATTCCTGTTCTATCTCAATGTCTATATCAGAATTATAGCCTGACAGAGAACCGAACAAAACAGAAACGGATTCTTCCCCAACATTTGCCGAATAAACAGCTCCCGCAACTTCAATGTCAAATTGCCTTTGATTCACAATACCTTTCTCAAAAGCGAACCTTGCAGCACACCTCGCTCCGTTTCCGCACATAGCAGCATGCCTGCCGTCACTATTAAAATATGACATTTCAACAGGTGTATTCTTTCCGTTTTGAACAAGTATAACACCGTCAGCTCCGATAGAAAATCTTCTCTTGCAGATATTTTCAAAAAACCTCTGTTCATCTCCTTTAAAGATGCCTGTACGATTATCAAACACAATGAAATCGTTGCCGGTACCTGACATTTTTGCAAATTTTATTTTATTCATCAGTCCCTGCCTTTATATAAATTTCAGCTTTCTTTGCAATTTGTAAAAATTTATCTTCTACTAATTTTGGATTGTACTCTTTATTATGAAATACAATTCTTCCCAATTCTGTTCCCCTTGAAAGAAAAATTACAGAAGCTACCGCTGTAACATTGTGCAGCTCAGCAAGGCCTGCCGAATCATGAATATTCTCATCCACACCAACCAATGATAATGACACACCCGGCACATATGCTTCGTCTATAATTGAAATTAATTTTGCAGCAGTCTGCAAGGAGGTCTGATTCCATGATCCGAAGAATGCAACAATATTCATTCTGGGGTTCACTTGCTCCAGCGCCTGAATAAAACCCGGATCCTGCTTTGCGTTTTGAATAAGAGATTTAAAATTCTTTACAACAGACTCTATTTCTTCCTTAGTGACACTGCCGTAAAGTTCTGTTCCTGCAGTGCCTCTTATATGCAGGAAATCATCCTTTATTTCCATTCTAGCAGCTAATGCACTAAAATTGTTATTATTATTAACCGGGATTACTTTCTTCACCCTGTTCCTGAAAAGCACAGAATCTGCAAGAACTTCAGAAAAAGTACTTTCAACTCCTGCGGAATCAGGAACTGCAGATAAGAGAGAGAAACTTCCGCTCTCCGCAAAATCATGCTTCAAATATTTCAAATAGACTAAAGTAAAAAGAGCAATTACTGCAAATAATCCGATTACAGAGCTGTTTGTAATAAATTTCAAAAACCCGACGGATTTTTTTCCATCTGTATAAAAATCCGTATCAATTTTATTAAGCCTCAGTATCTCCAGGCCGGCTGATTTAATCAGGCCATCAGGATCAAGATCAAGTTCTACTGCAATGGATCTTAAAAATCCCTTCAAATTTACAGCAGGCAGACCCGGATCATCTCCATTTTCAATGGATTTAAGAATAGCTGTATCAATCCTTGTCCGCAGATGAAGGTCTTCAATGCTCATTCCTTTATTGGTACGGGCTTCTCTAATTTTATTTCCTGCTATTTTCATATTACAAATTAATCATCATTTTAATTATCTCTTCGGGATAAAGTTTTTTAAGCATTTTATAAAATTTTGCAGCCGGAAAACCAACAACATTATAAAAACAGCCCTCAATTTTATCAATAAAAACTGCGCTGCTGTCCTGAATTCCATAAGCTCCGGCTTTATCAAGGGGAGAACCTGTTTTAATATAAGCCGCTATCTCCCAATCTTCAAGTTTTTTGAATGTTACTTTTGTTTTCTCAAAATCTGAGACACAGGTTCCTTCTGTTTTAATCAGAGTTATTCCTGTAAAAACTTCGTGAGTTTTTCCTGAAAGCATTCTGAGCATTGTCCCTGCATGTTCTGCACTTTCCGGTTTTCCGAGTATTTCGCCGTCAAGAGCAACCAGAGTATCAGCTCCAATAACCAATGCATTTGACAAATTTTCTGCAGCAGCTTCTGCTTTTGCTTTTGACAAACCTACAACTGCATCTTCAGGTGTAGGAAAAGTGCTGTGATCTTCAGGTACATCTGAGATAATCTTTGTAAAATCAAATCCGATCTGGCTCAATATTGCAGAACGTCTCGGTGATCCTGAGCCAAGTACTATTTTTGGAATGCTGCTGTTCAAAATCAGATATACTCCTTTTTTACTCCTGTTCGAGAATCAGAGTCACAGGCCCGTCATTAACAAGTTCCACATCCATGTGCGCTCCGAATATTCCTGTCCGGACTTTAATGCCCATTTCTTTTAATATATTGACAAAATAATTATAAATTTTCCCGGCATCTTCAGGATCAGCAGCATCTGTAAAACTCGGCCTTCTTCCTTTTCTGCAGTCCCCGTAAAGAGTAAATTGAGAAACAACAAGCACATCACCTTTTGTGTCAATCAGAGAGAAATGAAATTTGCCTTCATCGTTTTCAAAAATGCGGAGATTAACACACTTTTCTGCAATCCAGCGGGCTGTTTCCTCATTGTCTCCCTTTTTTATTCCAAGCAGGATCAGGATTCCCCTGTCTATTTCCCCTGTGATTTCTCTGTCGACAAAAACTCTGGCATTTTTAACTCTCTGTACTACTGCTCTCATATTATCTCCCGAGAAAAACAGCAATTAGGCCGAAAAGCATATCTATCTTCATTATAGTACTGACTCTGGCAAAATTTTCTTTTGTCATATCCCTGTTTAAAGAAAGCATTATATAAACAAGAACAAGGTCAACACTCAA
>JAGGVB010000034.1 GCA_021158245.1 bacterium
AAAAAAGGCACGGCGGGCCGTGCTCCTACGGTTAAAGAAAGAATCAACAAATTGAACAAAAAATTATATAAAGATTCAACTTTTCGAATCAGGATAAGCTTTTTGTATAAGGCCTGCTAACTCATTTTTGATTGTCTGAGCGTTCTGCAGCCCAAATATATAATACCCTGCTATTTTTACAAGCCAGAACAGAAAGATAAATAGCAGGAATGGGAAGATGAGGCAGTCAAAAATGTATCCTGCAATTATCCTCATAAGCCATACTGAAACCTGCTGTGATTTTGTACCGACAAATTTGCTGATTTTGACAATCTGATCTTTTATGGAATTTACGTTTGACCAGAACCCCTTTTGTGTAACAATTGATCCATGCGGGAAGGCACTGGTTTTAAAAACAGCTATATCATTTTCAGCACTAGATACGGTTTTTAGTGTGATATGATTTGAAAGCAGCCTGCCTCCTGAAACCGAAAGGGGAAGTATAAGAAACAGTACAACAGCGACCAGAATACTTAGTTGAGCTCCGTGGTTAAGAAGAAGTACTGTTTTCTGCTTTTTATTTTTTAAAAGATTGAGTAAGGATGAAATAAATAGAAGTACAAGAGCTGCCTGCAAAAACCACTGGTCAATGTAATCTGCAGCGAGGAGTAAATACTTAATGCCCATAAGGATTATTGAACTATACAAAACAGTGCGCCATGCAATATCAACATAGTCATAAGCAGCCTGAACAGCATCACCTACCTGCAGGTTTACACCTACACCTATGTCAGAGCCTTCAATAACTGCAAGCCCTATTTTTAACCCTGTAAGCACTCCGAAAGTTGTAAGTGCACGCCTTGAAGCTGATGTGAGGTATGTGTCATTGGATTCTGCAAGTTTATCAAGGCCTCCTTTATCAAGCCCAAGCTCAAACCATCCTGTCAGAGCAAAAAGCAAAAGCAGCCCTGTAACTGCGGGCCTTACAAATTTTTTATTTCCGGCTTTATCAGCCATTTCAAATCCCTTTAATCCCTGGTAATTTTAATAATTTTATAGACGATTTTACCTGCAGGGATTTCTATTTCAACAACTTCGTTTTCTGCGTGCCCAAGTAGCCCCTTGCCGATTGGTGATGATACTGAAATTTTATCTTCAAGGATATCTGCTTCTGATTCAGGTACCAGAGTGTATTTAATCTCTTCTCCGCTGTCCTGATCAAGAAGAATGACTGTTGCTCCTATGTAAACCTTATCTGACGGAATGTCAAGATCATCGATTATTCTTGCAGTGGCAAGTTTATCTCTCAGTTCAGATATCCTTATTTCGTTCATTGCCTGGGCTTCCTTTGCAGCGTTGTATTCGGCATTTTCTTTTATGTCGCCAAATTCCCTTGCGTGGGCAATGGTTTTAGTTATCTCCTTACGCTTGACCTTTATCAGATATTCGATCTCTTTTTGAATTTTGTCATAACCTTCTTTTGACAGATATGATATTTGTGCCATGACATCTCCTATTTTTTGTAACTAAATCTTTAAGCCAGATAAAATCCAATAATCAGTTTTTATATTAAACAGTTCGGATTTATTTAAATGAAAAATTATCGTAATTAGTTTTTATCAGAAGTTATTAAAACAGATTTTTTTCTATAATGCTTCAAAGTTTGATCTAAATCATAAAACATAAAGTTTGTGACGGCTATTTCACTTTCGGTTATAATTTTTTCTAAATCAGATTTTTCTTCCTTAGAAAAATTACTCAGCACGTAACCGGCAACATCGCCAAACTGAGGCCTGGATACTCCTATTCTGAACCTGTAAAAATCTCTTGTGCCAATATGCTGAACTATTGACCGTAATCCGTTGTGCCCTCCGAGTCCCCCGCCTTTTTTAATATCAATATAGCCGAATGGAAGTTCAATTTCGTCGTGAACCACCAGTATTTCTTCCGGCATTATATTAAAGAAATCCATGCATGGTTTAAGGCTTTCCCCGCTTCTGTTCATGAAAGTTTCAGGCTGCAGAAGGTGAATTTTTCTGCCGTCTTTTATTAATTGCGCATAAAGGCCTTTGAATTTTTTCTGCCATGACAGAGAAAAAGAAGCAGTGAATGCACCTGCTATAATTCTTCCGGCATTATGGCGTGTATTCCTGTACTCTGTTCCGGGATTCCCCAGGAATACAGCAAGTTTAATTATATTTTGATTTTTTTCTGTCATAAATTTATCTGCAGATGGAATTTACCGCTACATATTAATTAAAAAAGAATGACCTGCGATCCTATTTTTCAGGCCATTCTTTCCTCTTGAAAAAATATACAAAAAAAATGTGTTTAATCATAGTACTTTTTTATTTTTGATTTTAATGCATGGCAGTATCATTTCAAAGTGATTTTTCTTTATTTATCACTGTAAATCTATTCCTCTTTAAAAAAGGGAGAATTTATTCCAGTGCCTTAAAACATTGCTGCTGCTCTAACCGGCGATCCGTCTCCGTTTTTAATTTTTAAAGGAAATGTGCTGAATGTAAATCCTGTTTCCGGAAGTTTTTCAAGATTCATAAGATTCTCAATAATGATAATATCTTTTTCAAGGAGAATTCTATGAATAATGAGATTGCCTGCATCAGCAGGATCAACTGAAATGGCATCAACACCTATTCCTTTAATAGGGAAAGATGAAAGCCACTCTGCTGCTTCAGGAGCGAGTACAGGGAAATCGCTGAAATACGATTCATGCCCCCAGCGTGAAGACCACCCGGTGTGCAGCAGAAGAAAGTCTGATTTTTTTAATGTACTTTCAAAGGAAGATAGGAATTCTTTTCCAATGACAGCATCTGTGGTTTTTATAACCATACCTCTGCCGAAAAAGTGTGACAGCGGAATATCGTCAAGAGTTTTTCCGGTTGCCAGAATGTGTGCAGGTGCATCGCAGTGGGTTCCGGTATGGGAGTGCAGAGAGAGGTGCTTTTCATTAAATCCGTGATCTGCAATAGAGTATGAATCTTGCAGAATTGGCGGATCTATACCCGGGAAAACGGGCATTCCTGTCTCCATAGTTCTTGTAAGATCAATAAATTCCATAATTTAAGCCCTCCTTCACTTCGTTAGTATTCGGGGCTCAACAGACCTTCGATTATCAGATCCGTTGCCTCATCTTCACTTAGTCCTCGGCTCATAAGAGTTTCAAGCTGTTTTGAATCAACACTTCCCAAGGCTGCTTCATGTGTTATATGAGCTTTAGGGTTCTTAACTTCTACAATCGGGACAGCCCTTGCCGTTGCATTCCCCTGAACAATCTCCTTACAGTCCACATGCCCGCGTGCATAGGGTGCATAGGCAATAATGGTATTTTTTACCTCTGCATCTGCATTATCTCTTACTGCAATATTGGATGTAAGCACACCTCTTGCTTTTTCACCTCTAAGATATGCCTGCTCGTTAATTTTTATTTTGTCATTTTGTTTGCCGCTGATACGTGTAGTCATCTCAAGAATAGAATTTTCCATACATTCCGCTTTGTAATCAATGTCAATTGTACCGACACGCCCCTTTATTAATTCAAAGTCAGTGCGGAAATGAGAGCCCTTATTTAAAAAGGCTTTTGTTATCGGAACAACAGTTACACCTCCGGAAGGGCTGTGAGTATGCCTTTCAAGGTATGAAAATTGAGCATTTTCACCGAGAATGATCTCTCCTTTCATACTGTGCAGCACGTCAATTGCTTTGGGAAATGTACAGTTTGCAATTACTGCCATACTTGAGTTTTTTTCAAGTTCTGTTGTTATGAGAATATTCTGTACTCCTTTTTCATGCATCAGGCCGAAACAGATTATAACAGGTTTGGCAATTTTGACATTTTCTCTCAGAGTGATATATATTTCAACCCCGTCTTCAATCTCTTTTGAAGTAACTTCAAGCCCATGCACAAGGTGCTGCCCGATCACCTTGTTCCCATGTATTTCAATGTGAGCAACATCATCCGGATGAATATGACTTTCTCCTACACTCTCGTACAATGTCCTGATTAAGTTAGTATTCTTATTGCTATTCAAAGCTTACCTCCTCATCCGGTATATTTTTATGAGGACATGGAACACATTGGCTTCCGAAGAGCTTTGTAAGTTTTTCAATACTGCCTTTTGTTAGTAGGTGCCCGTGACACATAAGGAAACCATGCTCTGCATGTTTTAAAACTTCCATGCTGTGGGTTATAAGTATTATTGTGGAGCCTTTATCTCTCAATATTCCCATTGTATTAAATATTCTGTTGAGTGCTTCAATATCAATACCTGAGTCAGGTTCGTCCATAATAACGAGATTCGGCTCCATTGCAAGAATGGAAGCGAGTTCAATGCGTTTTCGTTCTCCGCCGGAAAGAGTTTTGTCAACTTTACGGTTTGAGTACAGGGCAGGGGAGAGGCCTACAATATCCAATGCTTGATTTACAGTGTCTTCGGATTTGTCTTTGGCTCCTGCAAGTATGAACTTTTTTACGCAGAGCCCTTCGTAGCGTGCAGGTTCCTGCCATGACAGTGTAATTCCTGATGCAGCCCTTTCGGAGATGTTCATATTTTTAAGCGATTTGCCGTTAAATCTGATATCCCCGGTAAAGTCAGTGTATCCTGAAAGCCCCATAATAGTTGAAGCAAGGGTGGATTTCCCTGCACCGTTAGGCCCTACAACAGCATGGATGCTGCCCTGCCGGAAATCCATGGAAAGGTGGTTAAGAATATTTTTACCGCCGAGATTAAGAACCAGATCGTCAATTTCCAGAATAGTGCGCGGATTCATATTTTTGTTTTTTCCTTATTATTGCTGTTTAATTACTCTTCTCCGGTATAGTCTCTTATTACCTGAAGCATGTCAAGAGCCGTGATAATACCTGCAAGTTTTTGATTTTTTGTTACAAATACTCTATGGATTCTTCCGCGAATCATTGTATCTGCAATAAGGTGTATGGGCGTGTCTTCATGAACATCAAATATCATTGGAGTCATTATATCTTTTACTTTTATCTTAAGATTAGGTTCAATGTTCAGAGTATTGACTACTTCCTGCCATGGAGGTAAATCCTGCGATGATGAGTAGAAGTCGTGGGGGATATCTTCAGGGAATTCCGGATGCTTGACAGAATGGTCTCTTGAAATATCAGTTACAGATACAACTCCTACGGGTTTTCCCGAATTATCAACAACCGGTGCACCTGTTATGGAGTGTTCATCAAGGAAGTGAGACAGTTTTTCAACTGTCCAGTCAGGGTTTACAGTGAGGAGCTTTTCTGTCATAATATCTCTGGCTGTCAGTTTTTTCATAGCTGCCTCCTTAAAGTCTGGTTTGTCAAAATGTAATTTTTACTATTCTTCCTTCGGAACCTGCTGCCCATCCGACTGCAGAGCCGGGTGCAAATGATACGGTATGAAATCCGTCAGGGCTTATCATATTCCATGATATCCCGCTGTCTCGGCTGATATTTATGCCGTTTAACCCGACACTTATAAGTGTTTTGCCTTTTGAGCCTGGCACGTATGCAACTGCGGAGCAGAACCCTGCGGGGAAAATGTCAGGTTCATGCCATGTTTTTCCGCCGTCATTTGTAATTGCCACTGTAGCTTTATCATAGTCAGGTTCAAGAAAGTCGCCCCCGCATATCCAGCCTTTTAAAGAGTCGTAAAATGCAATAGAAAATATACCTTTTGACTGTGTCCCTTTATGTATGGGTGTAGTGTAAACCGACCATGTTTTACCCCAGTTATTTGTTTTAAATGTGCGGGCTGCAGGGCCTCCGGTACAGAACCATGCATAACCGTTTACAGGAGCGGAAACGCAGGTATTGCTTGCTGCAAACTGGATTTCGCCTTTTAAAGCGGCCGGAATGTTTTCAGCAGGGATTTTTTCCCATGAATTGCCGCTGTTTTTTGTTATCAGCACAATAAAACTTTCATCAATAGGGTCTCCGACTATTATCCCCTTTTTATGATTCCAGAAAGTCAGCGAGTTCAGGAATATGTCGGGGGTTGTATCCTTAAATGTTGTTTTCCATGTAAGGCCGCCGTCACATGTCTTAAATATGTAAGCAGGAGAACCAGCATTTATCACTACGCATGTGTCAGAGTTAAACGCGAAAATGCCTCTGAAATCAAGAGCCATATCATTAGGTGCAGTACATCTATTCCAGGTATTTCCGCTGTCAATAGTTTTTAGTATTGTGCCGTTTGAGCCGCTTGCCCATGCAACTTTTTTATTTACAATAGAGAGTGCACGAAGGCCTGCCTCTGTATTTATCTGCTGTTTAACAATTACAGGGTTTTTATGTGAGCACAGGACAAAAAATGCTATAATAGTAAAAGATATTACGATCCGCGAAAAACTCATATTGTATCCCCTACAGATGTTGTTTGTTGTTTGTATATTTTGTAATCAGATAATCACGCAAAGAAAGGTACATTTTAACTGTTTTGTTCATTGCGTTTTTTGTATAACCTGTTAGAAATTTTTTTGCTTTGGCAGGATTTTTCTTATATAGTTTCAAAGCCTGCTCATCAACGGATTTCTGGCCGTCGAAGAAACTTTTTTCAAGAGGGTCTCTTTGTTTGCGCACGTCTTTGATTGCTTCCTGCCATTTAAGGTAGAGAAGATTATCAACAAAATCAACTGCCCAGCGTGCAGATGTTTCTGAATATGAGTCGGGATTGTATTCCTTATAATAATGAGAAACATCTGTAACTCCGGCATAAATAGGTACATAGGTTGATACGTACTGATTGTCGAGATAGAGCCAGTAGACACCGCCTATTGCGTCTGGAAGCCAGTTTCTAAGCTGTGCAACCATTCCGTATCCGCCCCGTGTAACCATCCTTCTGTATGTAATATCAAGGAGTTCTCTCATATCTTTTGTAGGAAATGGAGTAGTCAGAGGGCTCTTTTTCATGCCTCCTTTTCCGTCAGGTACATACCAGTCAAAATCATTGGTCATGTCATAGATTGTACCTTTAAAAAGGGCTCTCTGAAATGCAATTACATCCTGAACTGATAATTTTTTTTCCGGTTTGACTGAAAAAGGATAAAATGAAATATCTTCAAGATACTGGTGGTAAGAGTCGTATCCTTTGTACGGATATGTAATTTTTTTATTCGGCCAGTTTTTATAGTGGGGGGCAACAGTGGAATAAAAAAGCCAGAATCTGCTAATTGCCCATTCTCTCGGAACAGGAGAGTATGCTTTCTGCCAGATGAAAGGTTCTCCGCTTTTGGGATTCCACCAGCCGTGATCAATCGCGGCCTGTTTATAGTTTCCCGATGCCATGAACCGGTTAGGTTTGGACAGATCTATTTTTTTGATAATACTCCAGTTCGGAACTATTAACACATGATCGTCAGGTACTCTTTCTGCAGCCCAGATTGCGCCCGGTTTGCCTGAATTCGGATCCCACTCTGTACCCACGCTGAAAATTTCAATTACCCACGCTTCATCAGGATCAGCAATGCACAATGTTTCCGATTCAGGGCCGCATGAAGGCAGAAATCCGTATTTTTCCATCAACCCGCCGATTAACGAGACGGCTTCTTTTGCTTTTGTGCATCTTTGAAGTGCGAATATCATAGCCTGTTCAACGGTCATTATCTGTTTTCCGTCTTTTCTGTTTGTTCTCAGCTCTTTTTTCTGGCTTGTTGTGCTTTCTCCGATTGCGAGCTGATGTTCATTCATATGAGAGTATCCGGAATGAAAATATGTATAAGTTTTCCGAACCTGTGGGATGTATCCGAGAATTTCTCCATAATCGTCAAGAGGAGTTTTAACGTTCTGTATTCCCCAGTATACGGGAGCCTTTGCTCCTTTGGGAAATTTTCTGCCCTTTACAACATGAACACGGCACTCATCACATGCATCTGTGTGAGAAGTTATAACAGATCCGTCAACAGAAGCAAGCCTGCCCACAACTATATCAGTGCATGCATCGTCATTAAACGCCGGATCTGATTTTTGTGCAAAAGATATTATTGTTACAGCAAATATCAGGGTGAGTAAAAAAGAGGCAGTAGTTTTCATTTTGTATTCTCCTAAAATAGTGCAGGCAACAATGAACAGAATAAGATAAGTATGTAATAGTAAAAAATCCACAAAAGTTTTACAATGTGGATTTTTCGGTATTTAAAATAAATTTTATTCAGTATGAATTTTTAATCATCAATCCAGTATGAAATTAAACGGATTCTCCGGTTTGCCGTCTACCATAACTTCATAATGAATATGGGGTGACGTGGATTTACCTGTGTTGCCTGTCAGCCCTATAATCTGTCCGCGTTTTACGTGCTGGCCTTTTCTTACCATAATTTTTGAAAGATGTCCGTAACGCGTTTTATATCCGTAGCCATGGTCAATAATAATAAATCTGCCGTACCCTTTTAAAGGTACAAAAGTTTGCCTTGTTACTACAACTATTCCGGATGCAGCTGCAAGAACTTGTGTACCTTCTTTTACACAGATATCAAGGCCGGGATGGAATTCTCTTTTCCCTGTAAACGGATCCTTGCGTTCCCCGAAGCCTGAAGAGTACCACCCTCCCCGAACAGGCCTGATTGAGGGATAGTGTGCCAGCCTGTCCATCCTTTTTGCAATAACCTCTTCTATATCAGCCATGTTTTTTTTGAGCCAGTCAACCTCTGCTTCAAGCCTTGTAAGATTTTTATCTGTTGTTTTAACGTCCGGGTATTCAAGAATTGATATTCTTGACATGGATTCCGGGCCGCCTACTCCAAGCTGCATGTCAGGAATGCTCTGATATTGCTGAGCCATCAGATGCTTGTTTTTTTCATTAAGTTCATCAATTGTTTTCTGGATGAATGCTATTCTTTCTTTCCATGATTCTGTTGCTTCTTTTAGAGCTGTATTTTCCTTTTGCAGGTTTTGAAAATCAAAATCATGTTTTACCTTATGTATGCCTGAAGCAAGAGGATAGGTGATTATCCCTGCAGTCAAAAAGAATAGAGTAACTATTAATATAACCGTAGACCTTTTCAGCAGTGCACTGTAAGCTCTGTTGCTGTCTGTTTCAATGAGAGTAAGAATGAATTTTTTACCAAACATAGTTAAACTCTTTAGTATATCACATAAGTATGTTTCCGGCCTTTACAGCCGAAAATAATATTTTCATTTAATAATTAGCAAAAAGAATGCCAGGCATGTATGAATATCCCAATGTCGGGATATTCTATCTCTGGAACTTGACGGTAAATTGCAGATAAGTGTAAGATTAATAGCAAGATACATGATGCGCTGCGTGTGTAAAAAAAATCTATTCAGGTGTATAATATCTGTAAGGTCTGTTTCTTTTTGTAATATTGGTTCTCCGGTATTTATTCCCCACAGAACTGGTAATCTTTCCCCATGCAGTATGCGGCTTTATGTATTTATTCGGGCTATTCATAATATTTGCTTCAATAAAATCAATATGTTACATGGAGTAATATGCAATTTTAAAATATATTTTTCTGGCATGTCGTTTGCCTGAAAAAGCAGTAGGAAAAATCGGAGGTAATGGTGATAAAAGAGATTCAAAATGTAACAGAGAGTATGATGTCCCGGATTTTTACTCAGGAGGTAATTGCGAATAACCTTGCAAACATTAATACAGCAGGGTTTAAGAAGGACAAAGTTTTTCAGGAAGAACTGAGTAAAGCGGGAAATGATATGGGCGATGATGTCCGGGAAATCACTGTTTTTCAGCAGGGGCCTTTAAAAGAAACAGGCAATCCTCTTGATGCTGCGATCTCCGGCAAAGGATTTTTTACTATTGAAAACAGAGGGGAACAGTTTTTTACACGTGACGGGCATTTTTATATTGATTCTACGGGTTTCCTGAGGCTTAAAGAGAGCGGGCGGGTTATGGGAGAGAACGGTCCGATTCAGGTTAATCAGGCAAATGCCAGGATAACAATAGATAAAAAAGGAAGAGTGTTTGTAAAAGGTGAAGAGGTAGACAGGCTGCGGATAACTTCATTTAACGAACCATATCCCCTGAAGAAATACGGTAATACGCTTTTTAAAGCAGAGACTGATGCTGTAGGGGAGCCGGCTCAAGATTTTACAATTTCACAGGGATATGTTGAAGAATCCAATGTCAACCCAATGGAAGAGATGGTAAATATGCTTACTGTTTTCCGTTATTTTGAAGCTGATCAAAGGGTTCTTAAAACACATGATGAGCTTCTTGAAAAAATGGCAAACCAAATAGGAAGAGTTTAATTTTTATATAGATCGGAGGAGTACCAATGAATCGTATAATGCAGACAGCAGCAAGCGGAATGGCTGCTCAGCAGTTGAATGTTGATACCATTTCGAATAATCTTGCCAATGTGAATACACCCGGATATAAAAAGAGCAGAATGGAATTTCAGGATCTTCTGTACCAGTCTGTAAGGCCGGCTGGCGCTGAAGTTGATGAAAACACAAAGACTCCCACTGAACTGCAGGTAGGATGCGGAACGCGTCCGGTTGCAACATCCAAAATGTTCTCGCAGGGCGATATAGTCGAAACAGGTAACCCTCTTGATATTGCAATAAACGGTGATGGATTTTACCAGATCCTAATGCCGGACGGGAGTATATCATATACTCGTGACGGATCATTCAAGGTCTCTGATGACGGTAAACTTGTAACAGCAGACGGCTATGAATTTACACCCGAGATTTCTCTGCCCATTGATACTACGAGCGTCAATATTTCAAGAGACGGAAGAGTTACTGCTTTTATTGCAGGTGTGGACAATCCTGAAGAGGTAGGGCAGATAGAACTTGTTCGGTTTATAAATCCTGCCGGATTGAAAAATCTCGGCCACAATCTGTATCAGGCTACCCAGTCTTCAGGAGAACCGGCATTCGGCTCTCCTTCAAGTGAGGGATTCGGTACAGTTGAACAGTTTTATATAGAATCTTCCAATGTTGATGTTGTTGAAGAGATGGTCAATATGATTGTTGCACAGAGAGCTTATGAAATTAATTCAAAGGCAATTAAAACAGCTGATGAGATGATGCAGCTTGTGAACAGGCTGAAATAAACAGGGAATTTTTTAGAAATGAAAAAGATCAGGCTTCTAATTATAGCTTTTATTCTGCTTAATACAGGGCTTGCAGTATCAGGCGTGCAGCAAAAAATAAATGCATCAGTCAGAAAATTTGTAAGGATGCGGGCCGATGCAGACAGCGTCTCTGTATATGTTCAGAATATTCAGCCTGACAGGGTGAGGAATGGTTCCAAGAATATTACAATTGAATGGAAGCGCGGGGCAAATGATCTTAAGGGCAGGGTAGTTGTACCGGTTCGTATTCATTACTCAGACAATACATCAGATTTGATTTACGTTCATGCAGAAATCAGCCTTTTTTGCATGGTTCCTGTTGCTGCAGGAAATATCAGCCGTTACAGCACAATAAATAATAGTAACCTGAGGCTGGAGCTCCGCGATGTTACATCTCTGAGAGCAGAACCTGCTGAACTTCAGGAACTTGTTTCCGGAGTACGAACAAAGAGGCTGATTACAAAGGGAAGAATTATAACAAGAGATATGATTGAGCAGGTGCCTGTTATACGCCGCGGAGAAAGAGTAAAGGTAGTAGTTGATTGCAGAAACCTTCATGTATCAACTTACGCTATTGCAAAAGAAGACGGTTGGCCGGGAAAAAGAATCCGAATTAGAACTGAGGGTTCACGCAGAGAATTGTATGCAGAAGTTGCAGGGCCTGCTGTTGTAAGAATTACTTTATAGAGGAGAGAACTGGTTATGAAATCAAGAATAATTTTAATTGCTGCTATTATATCTTTTTTATTTGCAGCGATTTATCCGCCGATATCCGAAGCCCAATCTCTCTTTGCAGATAAAAAAGCAAGGGCTGTGGGCGACATTCTGACTGTGCTTGTTGTAGAATCTTCAACAGCGTCAAGCAGGGCAAAAACCGAAACCAACAAAGTGAATGACCACGGAGTCCTTGCAAAAGGAGGCAGCGGTACTCTTGCTTATTCTCCAATGTACGGGATTAACGGCAGGGTGAACAATAAATTTGCCGGAGATGCTTTAGTATCTCGTAAAGGCGCACTTCGTACTACAATTACCGTTCAGATAAAAGAGGTTAAACCAAACGGCAATCTTGTTGTTGAAGGGAAAAGAGCTTTGGAGGTCAACGGGGAAAAAGAGATGACAACAATTACAGGAATTGTAAGGCCTCAGGATATATCCGGTATGAATACTATTTATTCATACCAGCTTGCAGATGCCCAGATATCCTATAAAGGAAAGGGTGTTGTTCAGACAGGACAGCGTCCCGGTATATTAACGCGTATTTTAAACTGGATTTTCTGATCAAGGGAAAAATTCATGTCAAATAAAATAAAAAAAATAATTTATGCAGCTCTGTTATCTCTATTTTTTGTCAATCTTTTCGGTTCCGTAAGAATAAAAGATATTGCCTCATTAAAGGGATTCAGAAAAGAGCAGCTTGTGGGATACAGCCTTGTTGTAGGGCTTGACGGTACAGGAGACGGAAGGCGTTCTCTTGTAACCAGCCATTCAGTGAGAAATATGCTGCAGAATTTTGGTATTACAATAACTGACAACAGGCTCTATACAAGAAATGTTGCAGCAGTTATGGTTACAGCTTCTATTACTCCGTTTTCAAAAAAAGGGTCTGCTGTTGATGTTGTAGTATCCTCTCTTGGTGATGCATCAAGCCTTGAAGGCGGAACTCTGCTTATGACTCCTCTTGTAGGAAATGATAATAAAATATATGCACATGCCCAGGGCAGTGTTTCTATAGGCGGAGTAAACATTGAAACAATAGGCGGAGAGAGATTCAGGAAAAACTATGCACTTGTGGGAAGAGTTCCCAACGGAGCTGTTGTGGAAACTGAAATACCTGTGGAGTGGGGCAAGGACGGCAAACTGGAACTTATACTGAAAGAGCCTGATTTTACAACAGTTTCAAGAATTTCATCAGCAATAGACAGCGCATTCGGAAATCAGATAGCATCACCAATTGATGCTGCTGCTATTACAATTCAAATCCCCCAGAAATTCAGCACGCAGGCGGGAATAGTAAAGATGATAGCTTCCCTTGAGTCGCTAAATGTTACTCCTGACCAGATTGCGCGTGTAGTGATAAATGAAAGAACAGGGACTGTTGTTGTAGGGAAGAATGTCAAGCTTACGGCAGCAGCAGTTTGTCAGGGTAGTCTTACTGTGCAGATAAGTGCATTTCCCGTTATATCACAGCCCCAGCCGTTTTCTCAGGGTCAGACTGTTGTAGTCCCTCAGACGGTTACAAATGTAACTGAAAAAGGCGGGGATAGGATAATGGTTCTTAATGAACCGGCTACTGTGAGCGATCTGGCAAAAACATTAAATGCACTTCAGGTGTCAGCACGGGATATAATCTCAATATTCCAGGCATTAAAAGAAGCAGGTTCTTTAAAAGCCGAACTTGTAATTATGTAGAATATTAATTCCGGAGTAAATGTGAGCATTGACATAAAACAGGGCCTTATGTTTCCGGTACGTAAAAGCGGGAATCCGAATATAAAGAAGGGTGCGCTTAATACAAAGAATGCAAAGGAATTAAAATTAAAAAAGGCGTGCAGGGAGTTTGAATCCCTGTTTCTTGCAAATCTAATGAGAACAATGAGAAAATCATTTTCAGAAGACGGGATTCTGTCAGGCAAGGGTTTTGGCCAGAGTACGTTTATGGATTTAATGGATGGCGAAGTTGCGAGATTCCTCACTGAATCAAATCAAAAAGGCCTGGGCATAAGCAGTATGCTGTATAAACAGCTCTCCTCTATACTTGAGATGGAGGGAGGCGGCATGTCAAATTCGGACAAAATTTCCGGATTTAACTCTTATAATAGAGGCCTGAGGCCTGAAATTCAGTATAATGCAGATATAAAATCCTATGACAAGTACATTCGGGATTCAGCAGCAAAATACGGAGTTGACCCTGCTTTAATCTATGCTGTTATTGAAAGGGAGTCTTCAGGGAACCCTATGGCTTCGTCCGGCAAAGGTGCAAAAGGCCTGATGCAGCTTGTAGATGCAACAGCAAAGGATATGGGAGTAAGAGATGTTTATAACCCCAAAGAAAATATAGAGGGAGGCACGAAATATCTGCGTATGATGCTTGACCGCTTCGAAGGTAACGTACCTCTTGCTCTTGCCGCATATAACAGCGGGCCGGGCAATGTAGAAAAATACGGAGGCCTGCCTCCGTTTCGGGAAACAGAAGAATATGTCTCCCGTGTAATGGAAAGTTTCAATAATTACAAATTGACATTAGCACAAAACCAAATTAAAACATCTGATGTATAAGGATCATCAAAATGACTATTGAAAATGAGAAAACTGCCGATAACAATTATGAGATGGAAAAACTCATTAATGAACTTACCAGTGTCGTGGAGCAGGAGGTAGAAGCATTTCGCATACTTTTGGATGGCCTTCTTGAGCATCAGACAACAATTGTCAGGGGTGATACAGAGTCTGTATCGAAATCTCTGCATAAGGTAGAAAAACTTGTAAAAGAGACGAGAAAGATTAAGGATGAAGTAAGGGGGAAGAAAAATGATCTTGCAAAAGTGCTGAATGTTGACGGTAATATACCGATTGAGCAGATTGTTCCTATGGTTGAGGAGAGATATGCTGAACGTCTTAATGAATTAAGAAACATGCTTAATGCACTTTCAGGGAAGATTTCAGAGGCAAACAGCAGGAATCTCTATCTTTTAAACCATTCTTTACGATTTGTTGATAACTGTATAAAAATGCTGGCTCAGGGAGGAGATCAGCAGGTGTCGTACAGTAAACGGGGAATTATGGCTTCAAGAGAGGCCTCGCTGTACAACGGCATTGGATGATTAATCAGGAGGAAAAATGACCACATCCGGGAAAATATTGGATATTGCAAGGCAGGCCCTTTCTGCACAGCAGGCCGGCCTTAATGTTACTGGTCATAATATTGCCAATGTAAACACACCCGGTTATTCCAGGCAGAGAGTAATTCTCGAGGCTAACCCTCCCACAAAAACAAGCTGGGGATTTTTAGGTAACGGCGTATCCGTAAATACAATTGAGAGGCTGCGCAACAGATACCTTGACGGAGAGATCCGTAATGAGAAGAAAGAGATGGGTGCCTGGACTTACCGTGAACAGATATACACAGAGCTGGAATTGGTTTTCAATGAACCTTCTGATAACAGCCTTGGACAGGTTATGAGGAATTTCTGGGACAGCTGGAACTCTTTATCGAGTGACCCGGAGAGTACTTCTGCGCGGGAAGTAGTACGCCAGAGCGGAGTTGCACTTGTGAATACCTTTCATCATATTGATTCAAGAATAACTAATATGCAGCAGAATCTGAATCAGGACCTTTCAACCTATGTGAATAACACAAATTCCATTCTTCATCAAATAGCGGACCTTAATGACAAAATTTCCGGGCTTGAAGGCAATGGGTCAGTTGCTAATGATTACAGAGATAAAAGAGACCTCCTTCTAACTCAATTAACAGAACTTGCCGGAGTGGATTCAACAGAGAACAAGAACGGAATGCTCACAATAACGCTTAATGGTAAAATATTATTAGAGAGAAGTCAGGTGAGCGAACTTGGGACAGAATCTCATTCTGTGAATGGTACGGGTATTGATGTAGTAATATGGAAGGCGGACAAAAGCAGTGTCAACGTAAAATCAGGCAAAATCAAGGGTCTCCTTGATATGCGTGATACTGCTATACCTGATATGTTATCTTCTCTTGACGAATTGGCAAATACTTTTGTAACAGAAGTCAATGATGTTCACAAAGCAGGGTATGGATCCGATGGACACAGCGGTTATACGTTCTTTGATGATTCGACAACAGGAGCTGATGATATAGCATTAAGTTCTGATGTTTTGGACAGCCTTTCTAAAATAGCTGCTTCAGAAGGCGGGTCAATCGGAGATGGAAACAGTGCGCTTGCGATTGCAAAGGTTGCCGAAGATTATACTATGTCCGGTAATACTGCAACAATCGAGGATTATTTTTCAAGCATGATGGGCGACCTTGGAATTAAATCCCGCGAAGCATCCACTATGAGTGATAATCAGAAATTAATGACTGAACAGCTTGAAAATCAGCAGAGCTCCTTCTCAGGTGTGTCCCTTGATGAAGAGATGACAAATATGATTAAGTATCAGCATGCTTATGAAGCTGCTGCGAGGCTTGTAACAACTGTTGATGAAATGATGAAAACTATAATAGATATGGTATAATCATGCGTGTTTCAGAAAATATGAAATCAAATTTTATATTGAGCGATATTAACAGGACTCTAACCCGAATGGTTAAAACTCAGAGAGATCTCTCATCCGGGAAAAGGGTTCACAAGCCGTCAGATGATCCGAGCGGCACTGCAAAAATAATCAGATTACAGGGGCAGATAGCAAGATACGGAAGATATGAGAAAAGTGTTGATGACAGCAGGGCATGGCTCACAACAACCGAATCATCTGTTAATACCCTGCTTGACAGAATTTCCGATGTAAACTCAACACTCATTCAGGCGAGTAACGGAACTCTTGGAGAAATTGAGAGAAAGGCGCTGGGAGAGCATGTAAAAGAGATACTTGACCATGTTGCTGATATAGCAAATAAGGATTATGGAGGCAAGTATATTTTCGGAGGCACAGAAACAAATGTCCGCCCTTACTCAGAAGTAACTGAAGTGGACGGGGAAGTTTTTACATCAGATAATGATAACCCCGTATATTTAGATGCAATTAAGATAAAATCAGGCAGTGTTACTGTTACAGACCGTTCGGGAGGAACTACTTATACAGAAGGTTCAGATTATACTATAGATTATGAAGACGGGTCAATAACAGTGTTGTCAACAGGCAGTATGTCCGGTTCAACACAGTATGAAATCTCTTATGAAACAGATGAAGCAATTGATTTTAAAGCGAATCCCAACGGAATAGACGGGAAGATATCAAGAGAAATTGATGAAGATATATCAATGGACATAAATATATCCGGAGATGATGTTTTCGGAGGCAGCTCAGGACTGTTTAAAGTATTAAAAGATGCATATATGGCACTTGAGCGGAATGATGTTGAAGGTATAAACAGTGCAAGAGCTGAAATTAATTCCCGGATTGACAGTGTTACAATGGTGCTTGGAGAAGTCGGGGCGAAAATAAACAGGCTCGATACTCTTTCACAACGGCTGGCAACTGATATAACCGGATTTAAAGAATATATTTCATCAGTTCAGGATACAGATATTGCGGAATCATTGGTACATCTTCAGAATGATCAGACTGTGTATCAGGCAGCATTAAAAACCGGTGCAAGTATTATGCAATCGAATTTATTGGATTACCTGTAGTAACGGAGAGTCAAGTTTATGGTAGAACAAAAAAACAGCAAGGATGAATCTGCAGAGAAAAAGATTCTTAAAACACGTCTCGGAAATGTAGAATACACAGATGATGATATAGTAAATTTTCCCGAGGGGTTATACGGATATGAAGAGTATAAAAGGTATATTGTGTTTCAGCATGAAAATTATATGCCTTTTTCATGGCTGTTAAGTATTGACCCTCCGGGGTTGATGTTCCCTATTGTGGACCCGAAAGTAATTATGGATGATTATAATCCAAAGATAAACCACGGGCAGAGTATCGGCGATATACTACTTGTTATTGTAACTATTGGCAGTGAGAATAATGATGTTACTGCCAACCTGCGTGCTCCTGTTTTGATTGATTCAAAAATAAGAGAAGGCAGACAGGTAATATTAACAGATTCAAGTTATCCGTTAAGATATACTATTAATCAAACATGACACTGAACAGGGGATTACTGTGCTTGTTTTAACGAGAAGAGTAGGCGAAAGTATTCATATCGGTGATGATATCCGGGTTGTAATTATCTCGGTTCACGGACAGAGTGTAAAAGTCGGTGTTGTAGCGCCAAGAAATATTGCAGTGCACAGGGAAGAAATATACCAGAAGATTGTAGAGGAAAACCATCGTGCTGCACAGGGAATTACAGAGGAGAGTGTAAAGACTCTGCAATCGTTGGGAGGAATTATAGATGGCCCAGAAAAGAAAAAATAAGAACGTAAAAGTAGGCCCCCTTAAACAAAAGGCAGCATTTTTTATTGACAAGGGAGATTTTGACGGGGCTCTGAGCATCTACAAAGAGATGATAATTGCAAACCCGGATGATGCTGACGTATTGTCAAATATCGGACTTATTTATTTTCAGAAAGGCGATTTTAAAGAGGCAAAAGATGCTTTTTTAAAATGCCTTGAGAAAGATACCGGAGTTCAGGAAGCATATTTTAATCTGGGCAGGTTATACCAGAGTGAGAGAGAATTTGATAAAGCTTTGACGTATTACAAAGAAGTGGTGCTAAACAATCCCAATGACGGTGTTACTTACTATTATATGGGCGAGTGTGCAAGAGCAGTCGGCAGGTTTGATGATGCAATTGCATTTCTTGATGAAGCTATAAGGCTTCAGCCGAATAATCTTGAAGTGGGTGTAACTCTTGCCACACTTTATATTGAAAAGAAAGATTTTCAAAAAGCAGAAGATGTGCTGAGGGTTACCCTTGTATCACACACAGATGTTGTCCCCATTCATTTTTCTCTCGGGCTTATTCTAAAAGAGCAGGGAAAAACAGAATCAGCTCTTGCCCAGTTTAACAGAGTTGTTCAGTTAGATGAAAATCATGTTCAGGGATTTTACGAACTTGCAGAGTGCTGTATGGAACTTGGTTTTTTAAATCAGGCAGAGCCATTCTATGCAAAAGCAAGTAAACTGAACCCTGATTTTTCTGAGCCTGCGCTGAAGCTCGGGGATTTGTACAGAAAACAGGGCAAAGATAATGATGCGGTAATAATGTACCGTCACTGGATAGAGATG
>JAGGVB010000035.1 GCA_021158245.1 bacterium
ACCTGAATTTGCACCACAGGTATTATCCAAAATAGAAACTGGAGATTTTGTAAACGGAGTTGATATTTCAGGACAATACATGTATTCTGCAAGCGGCAGAACAGGGATTAAGGTTTTTTCTGTTTCTTCTGTGGGTAAAGTGGAGCCTCTCGGCTCTGTACAGACAAGAGGATGTGCAAAAAATATTGTTGTTCAGGGGAGTTACGGGTATGTTGCAGACGGAAAAAAGGGGCTGTCAATTATAGATTTGTCAATACCTACTGATCCGGTGCTGCAGAACGAAGGATTTAATTCCGGAAATATTACCTGCTATGATGTTGATCTCGGCGTTGTAGACGGCAGTTCATACGCATTTCTTGCATGCGGCCAGAATGGAGTGAAGGTTATAAATATTACCGGATCTTATTTCCAGAAATCGGAACGGGATACACCCGGTAATGCCATCGGTGTTTCCTATGACGGAACCAGACTTGCAGTTGCAGATTCTACAGGACTGTATGTTTATCAGGTATCTGACCAGGGAACGCTCTCTCTTGAGAAATCCATGACAACCGGTAATATTCAGGCTGTTGATATATTCCTTTCCGGAGATACTCTTTTTGCGGCTAACGGACAGTACGGATTTATTGTATGGAATTTATTGACAAATAACAGTGAAAATGTGTCAACATCAGGTTATTGCACAGGAATTTACGCTAAAGGAAAGGCTCTGTATATTTCTGAAAAAGACAAGGGATTGAAAATATATGATTTCTCCACTGCAGGACAATATACTGAAGTGGGGTATTACGATACCGGAGGAAGAGCGCGGGGACTTGCAGTCAGCGGTGATTATATAAGTGTTGCAAACGGTGAAGACGGGGTATTTCTATTTGAAAGCAAAATTAAGCCTTCAGTATATATTTGGCCTACAACCCTAAATTTTGGCCCTGTCCAACAAGACAAAACAAGGCCAAAAATTCTGTGGGTAAAAAATACAGGAACCACTCTTCTAAAAATAACAGGCATCAGTCTTGGCTATGATGAATATTCATTTAGTGAAACAAGCTTTAGCGTAGCTCCGGGAGATACTCATCGTGTAGTATGTTATTTTTCCCCTACTCGGGATGTTCCCCCTGATGTGAATTATCCGACAACTGCGACAGTCAAGACAAATGCAGATACAGTTTATCTCTCTTTGACTGGTGTAAATCATGCGTTCAATAATAAAGTAGCTTATGAGAACGATACATTTGCAAGAGGGCTATACCATTTTGATGAGTCTCCGGGTGCACAGACTGCAATAGATGAGTCAGGACAGAACCTTAATGCAGCAATTGACGGAGGTGTGCATACAGGTGAATCTGAAGCTGTGTTCGGGACAAGTTTTAAATTTAACGGTGTGCCCCCCTACAGTAAAGTTGTTATAGATGCAACGCCTTTTCATGATTTTAAAGATACACCTTTTACTATAGAATTGTGGTTCAGGATGAATACAAAACCACAGTCAAAGTATATTCTTGTGAGGAGGGGGGATTATGCCAGCCAGACAAGACAATACGAAATAGGTTTCCAATCTCCCAATGCTTATGGTGACTTTGGTATTTACGGTATTGTCTGGAACTCTGGCGGCCAGCCGATTTATGTAAAAACCGGTAATGGAAACAATATCAATGCAGAACAGTGGTATCATGTCGCAATGACGTGGGATAGCGATTCTCTTCGCCTTTATGTTAATAGTGTTGAAAGAGATGCAGCATTCTTGCATGGTACTCTCTATAATTCAGGATCTGAACCTCTTTCAATAGGCGCAAGTTATACCGGAGATGCTCCTTTAAACGGATATATCGATGAAGTTAGGATATCAAGGGGCGTTGCAAGGCAATCGTGGGAGTTTAATGTTAATCAATCCAGAGTATCAGTTAAGAAGGATACTGTTACTTTCGGAAATGTGTTAAAGGGAAGTGATCGCAATCTTCTTTTCAGAATAAGCAACCCGGGAACACAGGCTCTTGTTATTGACAGCGTTTATTCAAAATCCAATCTTGTAACAGTGAATCCGCTTGTTATTCCATCTATGAATTTTTATGTACCGGCAGGCGGAGATACTGCAATATGGCTTAAATATAAGCCTACCTCTTTAACCCAGCTTAATTCCAGCCTGATAATAGCAAGCAGTGACCCTACATACCCGAGATATAAAGTAAATTTAACAGGGAAGGGAATTGAAACTCTCCCTGCGGGTTCATATGTAACAGATCCTTTTACAATTTGTCTGTACCATTTTGAGGAAACTGACGGTTCAAATCAGGTGTTTGATTATTCCGGCAACAACATGAACGGTACATGGACTCCTGCAACAAGAACATACAACAGTAAGTTTGGAGATAAAGCTCTTAGCTTTGACGGCCAGAATGATGTATGCGTAATCACTCCTTCACAAGGGCAGTTTATCGGGCCTGAATGGGGAGGCTTGACTGCAGAATTATGGTTTTATCTCGCAGATAATATTCCGGGAAAAGGAACTTTGATCAGCAGAGGTAATTCCAGTGGAATGCAGTTTGATCTGGCAGTTGATAATCAGAACTTAATAGGCCGTGTTTTTTACCATGACGGGCAGGAAGTATCTGTTACAACAAGCGGTATTCAGAAAGAGCAGTGGTATCATTCTGCAATTGTGCTTGACAGAGATTCACTTCGATTGTATATAAACGGAACACAACTTGATGCAGCAAAGGTAAATCAACCGATAAAAGGGAGCAGAAAAGGCAGTACATTTGATACGGTACCTCTTTATTTCGGTAATTCTTATCTTGGTAACGAACCTCTGCAGGGCTTTCTTGATGAGATAAGAGTGTCAAATGTTGCAAGGCATCCATGGGAATTTAATGTGGGAATGGCAAGGGCTGACCTGGATTCAACTACTTTGCATTTCGGAGATGTTGTGCTTCCCGGTGAAAGAGAACTTTCAGTTAAAATTTATAATCCGGGAATAGACACCCTTAAGATTACTAATATTGTCTCTTCTTTGACATCAATATTTGCAACTGTTGAGACTGAAATGAATGTTTTACCCGGAAAAACAAAAGAACTCCCGATTACTTTTTATCCAAAGGATGCAAAATCATATGAAGGGAACATTACAATGAAAACTAATGACCCCTTCTGGCCGGAGTTAAAAATACTGCTTTACGGTTCAGCTATTTCCGAGAAAATTCCAGGAAGTTATTCAAATGATATCTTTACAACAGGCTTGTACCATTTTACTACTCTTTCCGGGGATACTGTAGTAATCGATTCATCTTCGTCAGAGGCTAATGGCAAGGTAAAAGGTGAAGACGGAGGAGTTACATTAAAAGATCAGGGAAGATTTGGGCCTTGTTTAAGTTTGAATGGAAGTAAAAAAGGTTATCTCGAATTGCCCCTGCCTGAATTATTTAGTGAATCCCATTCCTTTACAGCAGAAATGTGGTTCTCTATGGATAAAAAGCCAACAATTATAGATAATAGATATTATCTTTTTATTGCAGGATCTGAAAATAAACCGAAACTAGGTATTTTTATAGATCCGCAAAGAGGATTAGTCGGCTCTGTATGGGATAAAAACAGTACAAGGCATGATATTGAATCCGGAAATATTGATACTCTTAAAATAAATCAATGGTATAACGCTTCTCTCATCTGGAATGGAGAGAAAGTATATCTTTCCTTAAACAATGAAAAAGTTGACAGCCTGGTATTCTCTGATACTCTGCAGACAAGCAATACTGACAGTGTTTATGTAGGGTCCCGTTTCGGAATAGATTCTTTCTTCAACGGGTGTGTTGATGAGCTGAGATTATCACGCATTGCAAGAAAATCATGGGAAGTCAACGTACTGCCAAGGAAGATATCTGTCTCATCCGTTAATCTTGATTTTTCAACGGTACTTTTAGGGCAGGCCAGATCTCTTCCGGTGCAGGTCTCGAATCTCGGAGATCAGGACCTTTATATTTCAGAAACAATACTTACAAATAGTACTTTTTCGGTCTCAAGTTCAGCTTTTCTGCTAAACGGGCTGAAGAAGAAACTGATTTTAATTAATTACAGCCCCAAAATAGTCGGAGATGATACAGGCTCTGTGATATTGTACTCTAATGATTCTGACAAACCCAGCATAAGAATAAGGCTGGCTGGAAGTTGTGCCAAAGGCGGGCAGATAGGTGCTCCTGCACTTGATTCTCATACAATTGCACTTTACAGGTTTGAGGAGACATCGGGAAGTACGGTATATGATTCAACTAATAATAAAAATAACGGCACAATAAATGGTGCATTGCGTACAAAGGGATTTCTGGAAAAGGGCAGGGGCCTGCAATTTGATGGAATTAATGATTATGTCCAGATTGTTCAGAACCCTTCAAGCACAGTACTTTCATTTGATCTTTCACAGCAGAGTTTTACAATTGAATTTTATTTTAAGACTGATACACTTTCTGAAACATTAATTTCAATGGGCCAGGAAAAAGAAGAACCCGGTTTTGAAATTTCAGTAAACAATGAAGGCAGGATAGCAGTACTTGGTTTTGGCCAGGGCGGCCCGAGAGTTAATGATAATGTATGGCACCATCTGGCATTCACATACTCCAGCCTGGACAATCAGACAGGAAAGCTGTACATTGACGGTACTGAGAAGTGGTCTAAGGAATTCAATAGAACAGATATAACGGCAATTTCTTCACCTGTGTTGATAGGTGCATCTTACGATACTTTGGGTACTACTCATTATTACGAGGGTTTATTCGACGAGCTGAGAATTTCTGATATAGTTAGAATGCGATGGGAGTTTAATTTTATAGACGTAGGAGTTGCAGTTGATTCCCTTTCTCCGGCAGAACCAAAATTTCAGCAGGATGCAACTGTATATATTCATGTGCCGGTTTCTCTGGAAGCTTATGAAGACAGTGTTTATGTTCATTATAGAAATGCTGGAGAAATACAGTATTCTGACGTAAAAGCATCAAAATTGAATGATTCTACATTTACAGCTCTTATTCCGGGATCGGAACAAACTTTAACAGGGCTGGAATATTATGTATCTTATGTATTTGTTGTTGATGAACAGGATGAAAAATTTACACAACCCCTTGCCGATCCGAAAAATAATCCTTTAAGTGCTCAAGTAAAATATACAAGCGCAGCATCTGAACAGAAGATAAGAGCTAAATCATATAGAATGATTTCGGTTCCATTTAAATTGGATTCTACGGATATCCCGTCTGTTTTAGAGGATGATCTTGGAGTTTTTAATCCATATAAGTGGAAACTTTTCTGGTGGCACAGGAAGGATGAAAAGTACATAGAATATAATCATTCTGCGGATAAAAATATTTTTGATTTTTCTCCTGGCAGAGCTTTCTGGATTATTACTGATAATGATGCAACTTTTGATGTTGGTTCAGGACTTACAGTTACTACTGATTCCAGTTATGCACTTTCGATCGAACCTGGCTGGAATATGATTGGCGTACCTTATAATTTCTCAGTGAATTGGGACGATTGCTCGCGTTCTACAGATTCAATTAGGACATTATGGTACTATAATTATACTAATGGTAATCAGATGGATTATGCTGTTCTTGAACCATGGAAAGGGTATTGGATATTAAATACTGATATAACAAGCGGAACATTACTTATTCCGCCCAAAAAAGCAGAAACAGCCGTATTGAAAACTATTAACAACGGTCTCCTGAGTGATTTGGAAGACGGATCATGGCTAATTAAAATTTCTGCCTGGAATGAATTCTCAAAAGATATTGACAATTTTATTGGTGTCCGCAGAGGCGCTGCTTCCGGACGCGATAATTTTGACAGATTTGAACCGCCTTCCATAGGTGATTATTATGTCCGTATAACAGTGGGAAATACGGAAGATACAGCATCCAAAAGAGAATTCGCTGCAGATATCAGGGAGCCAGGCAAACAGGGGTATGTATGGTTTGCAAATGTTGAAGGTAGTCCAAAAGATAAAAATATTGAGCTTTCATGGAGCTTTATTTCTTCTTTGCCTGATGGCTGGAAAGTCTATTTGTTTGATCTGTTCGAAGGTACTTCAGTTAATATGGGTTCATTAAGCAGAATGGATTTTAACGGTATTGCCGAAGGAGAGTTTAAAAGAACATTTAAAATTATTGCAGGTACGGAAGAGTTTATACAGGAAAAGAGCGATGGTATGCCAATTGGGCCTGTGAAGTTTGAATTACAGCAAAATTACCCGAATCCTTTTAATCCCGAGACTGTAATTAATTATAGTATTCAAAAAAGAGGGCCGGTTAAACTTGTGATCTTTAATACACTTGGGCAAGTTGTGAAAGTTTTAAAGAATAAACAGGAAAAGCCAGGTAACTATTCGGTTATTTGGGATGGTAGGGATGCTCTTGGAAGAAGTGTGTCAAGCGGTGTTTATCTGTACAGGCTATCTTCTTCGGGTAAAGTGCTGTCACATAAAATGGTTGTTATACATTAATCCGGATGATACCTAACGAGGTGTTTCGATGAAATTAAAATCAATAGTTTTTGTATTTTTTCTTCTATTTACAACTTCAGCTTTTGCACAGGAAGAAGTACTTCCTGTTGTAAGAAATACAGTTATTTCAACTGGAATGTATTTCCAGGCATGGAGATTATCACATAGTAAAAGTCCAATTAGCCAGGTATCTTTCCCAATTAGTATTGTAATACCTGTAAAGCCGGATATGAGTATATCGGTGACTCATACTCCATCGTATAGCTGGTGGTATACCGGCAGTAAACTTTCAGGGTTTTCTGATACATGGATTCAAGGCTCATATGTATTCCTTAATGATAAAGTAATGGTTGATCTCGGAGCAGGAATACCTACGGGAAAAGTGAGATTGTCAAATACGGAATATGAGTTAGCCAGGCATCTGAGTAAAAGAATATATCAGTACAAGGTACCGGTTACCGGACAAGGGTTTTGTGCTAAAGCCGGATTTGCTGGTGCTTATGATGTTAGTGACAATCTGGTTTTCGGAGTGGGAGTAAGTTTTATTAAAAAAATTGCGTATCATCCGGTTACATACACATATAAATATGCGATTAGTACGAGTGATACTGTTACTACTAACTGGGCAGGTGAATATAAACCGGGAGATGAATTAACTATCAATTTTGGATTTGACTTTAAGGTTTCGGAACAGATGAAAATTATGTTTGATGCACTATATACTCGTTATGGAAAAGATGAAAGAGACGGCAGGGAAGTTTTTGAAGCAGGTAATAGAGTAGATTTGAATTTAGGGTTTTTCTGGCGTATCAGTGATGACAGGTATTTATGGTTCAGGGGCATTTACCGTCAAAGCGGTAAAAATGAGCTTCAGCAGGGGTTGTATTTTAAAGAAGAGGGAAAGAATACAAACGGCCCGCAGGCCGAATTCTACTTAAAATATAAAATATTCCCCTCTCGAAAAGGAGGAGTGTTCATTAATACTGAAACAAGATTTTATGGCATGAATGAAGAAGGCTGGGGAGGGGCCCGGGTGTCTGGAGGGGGGCTTACTGTTCAATACAATTTCACACAGACTGCTAAGTTTGTGAGTAATATAAAATATTTGATAGGAGCTTTGAGAAATCTATCTGATGATTCCAAAACAATAAATTCTGTATCAATTGAAGGTTTTGAATTGGGGGTTGGATTTGAATTTGAGTTGTAATTAGCCCTACTTGAAAAAGGTTTTAACTATTTGATAAATATGGCCTTATCGTCACAGAAAAGATGTATGAATTGCAAGGTAACGAAAAAACCCTTTAAAAAAACTGTGGATTTATGCTGCCAATATCGGCTCTATGATGATTCAGAAATACCTTGTTCTGCCCATGACATCATTGAAAAGACATGCCGGCAAACAGAGTTGCCGGTATGCTACGTGTGTATTCCCATCATCTCTGGACAATATTCAATCCCGTTTTTTCTTGCATTGATGCCTGATTTCCATCCATACGGCCTATACTATTTCCGTGCCGGAGATTTTTTCCGCGGCGGGGAAAAATATTCAAAACAATTTTCAGGGGGTGCAAGGTTATTTAAAAAGTACTTGATTTTATTACCCGAATTTAGTAGTTTCACTATCACTTAAGGGGCTGTAGCTCAGTTGGGAGAGCGCTTGACTGGCAGTCAAGAGGTCGTCGGTTCGAACCCGGTCAGCTCCACAATAAAGGGGTAACCAGAGACAGGTGACCCCTTCTTTTCCGAATGATGTTGCTATTCTTCCGTCAGATAAAATAGAAAAATGTACTCTATTCCAAAATATTTGAGTTGATTTAATGATTAAAGCAATTTTATTTGATATTGGTGATGTTCTTGTTGACGTTAAAACAGACAGTTCATTAAAGAAAATTGAAAAATTAGGGCCGCATATTTCTAAAAAGAATTTAAAGTTAATTTTTTCTGATTCCAGAGCATTTGATGAGTTTGAGAAAGGGTTTATTTCTTCTTATGAGTTCTATATCAAAATATTAAAAGAATTAAAGACTGAGTTTGCATATGAGGAATTTATTGATTTATGGTGTGATATTTTCTTTGACAAACCTGAATCTTATAAATTATTAACAAAATTAAAGTCTATGTATAAACTAGGGCTTCTGTCAAATACAAATTCTCTTCATATCGAATTTTTAAAAAATAATTACAATTTTTTTAAACTAATTGATTACGAATTTTATTCATATGTATTACATTCAGCTAAACCTGATAAAGCCATTTATGAAAAAGCAATTCTAAAGACAGGATTCTTGCCTGCAGAATTACTGTTTATTGACAATAAGGAAGAGAATGTAATCGCAGCGGAAAGTGCAGGAATGAAATCTTTGCGTTATGAATCTTATGAGAAATTGGTAAAAGATTTCGCCATTTGGGGTATTGAAATGTAGTATAAAATTCAACGGGCTGCTATGTAAATGCGGTATTTATCTGGCAGGAATTTTGCACATATATACTTGAGATAAATTCTTTAATTCCCGTGAGTTATTCGTCCAGTTTGCGAATAAAATCAGGTTTAAAGTGTCCAAATTCTGTACAGTAAGAAATTTATGAATTCTTTTATACGGAAATGGAATGACTAAAAAACTGCAAATAATTATTACATTAATATTCATGTCTTTTGTTTCAGCGATATCCGGTACTCAATATGACGAGAATACCATAAAAGCTGTATATATCGGAAGGTTTGCGCAATTTGTAGATATTCAAAATGATTCATCCGGTGAATTGATTATTGGAGTATTTGAAAAAATCGGGATTACGCCGAGATTAATTGAAATTTATAAAAGCATGAAGATCAATGGTAATACTGTTAAAATTAAATATTATACGAAAATAGATTCCTCAATTTTAAAAAGTAATATATTGTTTATACCAAAATTAAATGGTAGTAAGTTAAAACAAATATTAAAAATTATAAATAAAGCTGCCATACTTACAGTAAGCGATACACCTGGTTATTCTGAAAAAGGTGTGCACATTAATTTGTACAGAGCCGGAAAAAATATTAAATTTGAAATAAATCAGAGAGCCGTTAATAAGTCCAATTTGCATATCAGTTATCAATTATATGAATTAGCAAGAATTATTCAGCCCTTAAGGGGTGCAAAATGAAAAGTATTGCATCTCTGTCCATAAAAAATAAACTTATCGTGCTTATTCTATCTGTAACAAGTATATCTTTTTTAATAGGAGCAAGTTTAATTACATATAGCTCTATCTGGCAATTTAAAAAAGATATGATTAGTGAAACACAACTCTACGCAGATTTTATAGGTGAATCTTTTATATCTCCTCTTCTGTTTAATGATGTACCTGGTGGCCAAAAAATACTTTCAAAACTTCATAAAATCCCATGGATTGAAGCTGCTGTAATTTATGATGCCAACGGGAAGAGATTTGCTAACTATTCTAAAAATAATTCTGAAATTCCGGGGCCGATATTAAATGGGAAAAATCTTACAAAATTTATAAATAAAGAACTTTATGTATCAAAATCTATTGGATATATGGAAGAAAAGTTAGGGCAGATATTGATAATCAGTTCAAGAATTGAGCTTGATAAAAAAATTAATGCACAGATATTTACGATGAGTACAATTATTGTCTTTGTTCTGCTTATTTCATATTATATTTCATTAAGATTGCAGAAAATAATTTCCGGGCCTATTTTATTTTTAGCTGATGTTACCAAAAAGTTGTCTATAGATGGAGATTATTCAGTCAGGTTGGTTAAGAGCGGTGATGATGAGATCGGAGTATTATATGACGGATTTAATGATATGCTTTCTCAAGTACAGAAGAGAGAGAAGGAGATTAAAGAGGCAGGAGAAGCAATTAGAACTAGTGAAGCAAGATTAGCAGAAGCCCAGAGAATAGCATCAATTGGGAGCTGGGAGTGGAATATAAATAATAATAGTATGGTTTTTTCTTCCGAGATGTACAGGCTGCTGGATTGTGAACAGAAAACTACACCTTCAATAAATCTTATTGTGAAAAGATTTTATAAAAGAGATAAAGAAAAGATGTTGGAAAACATTAAAATGGCGCAGAATGAGGGGCGGGAATTTGAATGCACATGTCATCACAGAATAAATGGGGGCGGTATAAGATTATTATCTGTAAGAGGTGAAGTAATAAAAAATTCGGAGGGAAATGTTGAAATTGTTCATGGAACAGCTCAGGACGTGACAAGGCAGAAGGCTGCAGAGAATGAAATTAGAAAATTAAATGAAGAACTTGAAGAGAGGGTAGCCGCGCGTACTGCTGAATTGAGAGCAGTTAATGAAGAATTGGAACAATTTGCATATGTAGTCTCTCATGATTTAAAAGCTCCGTTAAGAGGAGTAAGCCAGCTGTCGCAATGGGTTGTTGAAGATTATGAGAATGTATTAAATACAGAGGGAAGAGAACATCTTCATTTGATGAAACAGCGTATTCGCAGAATGTATAATCTTATAGACGGTATTTTACAATACTCCAGAGTTGGCAGAGTTAAGGAGCGTAAACAGGAAATTGACCTGAACTTGTTAGTAAAGAATATAATTGAAGCGATTTCTCCGCCCTCTAACATAACAATAAATGTTGAGAATATACTGCCGGTAATTTACGCAGAGAAAACAAGGATTGAACAAATATTCCAAAATCTAATAAGTAATGCAGTAAAATTTAATGATAAAGAGGAAGGCCTTGTTACAATCTTTAGTGAGGATGTCAATACACACTGGAAATTCAGCATATCCGACAACGGGCCGGGAATAGAAAAAAAATATTATGAAAGAATTTATCAGATATTCCAGACTCTTTCACCAAGAGATGAACTGGAAAGTACGGGTATTGGATTGACACTTGTAAAAAAAATTGTTGAAATAATGGGGGGCAAAATTTGGCTGGAGTCAGAAACCGGTTTTGGTACTACCTTCTATTTTACAATTGACAAAAAAGAGGTGTCCATGCCGCAAGTAGAGGAAAATGTATAATGGCAAAAGATAGTCCGATTTTGCTCGTTGAAGATGACACTATTGATGCTTTGACAGTAAAACGCGCTTTGAATGAAATCAATGCCAGGAACGAACTTATTGTTGTAAAAAACGGTGAAGAAGCAATAGTATTTTTACTAAATTCAGATAATTATATACCATTCATAATCCTCATTGATTTAAATATGCCGAGAATGAATGGTATTGAGTTCCTTAAACAGATAAAAAAATATAAAAAACTTATACGTATACCCGTTATTGTAATAACAACTTCCTCTGATGAGAGAGACAAGCAACTCAGCTACAATTTTGGCGCATCAGGATATTTTATCAAACCTATAGATTATAAAAAGTTCGTAGATATTATTGAAAAAATAATTAACTATTGGAAAGCCTGTGAGCTCCCTGAGGAGGAAGTAAATGACTAATGGATTAGTCAAATTGTTAATTGTTGAAGATGATAAAATTGATCAAATGGCATATAAAAGATTTATCAGGGAATACGAACTACCTTATAATGTCATTTTTGTGGATTCTGTTAAAGATGCCTCCGATATTATTCTGCAAACTGATTTTGACCTGATTTTAATGGACTATATGTTGATAGATGGTACAGCTTTTGATCTTCTGGAAAATATTGGCGATACTCCAAGTGTTATTGTGACAGGGGCAGGAGATACTGACATAGCAGT
>JAGGVB010000036.1 GCA_021158245.1 bacterium
AAATTTATAAAAGAAAAATACCTAAGTTCTTCAAGCTCTCCTTTAAGTACAGGCAGTTTTTCAGGAAGCTTATCTTTTAATTTATCAGCAAGAGTATCAGCATCTTGAAGATAAGATCTGTAGAGACGGTGCCGGATGTCATTAGGCAGGGAACTGTCAAGAGGCACAAATGCTGATTTCAGAGCATGTTCAACGGAAAAATCACTGGCAGTGTTTATATCTTCGATATGTTCCCACGATCCTGAATCAAGATGAAAATTATAGAGCGGAAGGAAGCAGTAACCTTTATTTGCGATAAAATCAATAGCATCAATAATAAAATTTGCTTCTTCATCGTCCATAGTATAATGAAATCCTACACGGCACCAGCCCGGTTTTATACCCTCATAGCCTTCATTTATTTTTTCACGGTATCTTACTGATTTTTCATTATCAATATTTAAAAGTGTATGGCCGTAGGGCCCTGCACAAGAGCAGCCTGCCCGTGACTGTATGCCAAAGAGGTCATTCAGAAGGACTGTTTCAAGTTTAGGATGAAGATATGTGGACCAGGGATCTTTAACATTGAAAGATACAATCGAAATTCTTTTTGAGGGATCAGTATTACCGAGTATTTCTATGTTTGGGTTTTTATTCCATTTATTAAAAGCTCTTTTAAGCAGTTCATGCTCTCGTTTTTCAATTTTTTCAGTTGTAATAGTTTCTTTTACTTCAAACGCCATTGCAGCTTTGAGGGTTTGGAGTACTCCAGGAGTTCCTGCTTTTTCACGCTCTTCAATATCAGTAAAATAGTCCTGGAAACCGGAATTTACATACAAAACAGTACCTCCTCCGGCTACGCTTGGAGCAAGTTCCCTTTTGTAAATTTTTTCGTTAAATACCAGAACACCTGACGATCCGGGGCCGCCGAGGAATTTATGGGGAGAAATGAATACTGCATCAATGGACGTATCTCCTCCTTGAGGGCCGGGATCAGGGTTCATATCAATTTTTACATACGGGGCGCTTGCTGCATAATCGAAGCAGGCAAGAGCATTGTATTTATGCAGAAGGCGTGAGACATCAGGTACAGATGTTTTCATCCCTGTAACATTTGATGCAGCAGAGAATGAACCTATGCGGAGTCTGTTTTGGTATTCAGGTTTTTGCAGGAGTTCTTCGAGATGTTCGAGATCAATACCGCCGTCAGGTGCAAGGCGTATACGCTCTACTGCTGCTATGCTTTCACGCCATGTAAGCTCATTGGAATGATGTTCGTATGGCCCTACAAAAATTACAGGACGATGCTTATCTAAAAATTTAGAAAAGTCGGAAGTAGATTCATTTTTACAGAATTCTTTTTGCATAGCCCACAGAAAAGCTTTTGTAGCAGAAGTCAGTGCAATTCCTGTAATCTGCTGGAATTTATAAATTGCTGCTGTGCTTCCTGCACCAGTACAGATAATACGTCCTGAAGGCCCGGCATTGACAGATTCTTTTATTGTTTGTTCTGCCTTATGTAAGATACTGGTCATGCTGCGGCCTGTAAGGTCATCTTCTGTGTGAGTATTTGCATAGTGGCGCTGTATTTGCATTATATAATTTTCAACAAATTCGAGGCACCTTCCTGATGCTGTGAAATCACAGTAAACCATAAGTCTTTTACCAAAAGGTGTGTTGATTATTGAATCAATACCTACGGTTTGATCACGAAGAAAGGAGAAAGATAAATCGGTTTTTTCCATTAGCTGCTCCGGTGATTTTGATAGTATTAGACCATGTATGTTTTGAGTGTACAATTTGCTAAAAAAATATATAATTGTCAAGAAAAAGTAATGGAAACAAATTTGTATTTGCTACCGCACCCGACAGTGGAAATTATTTTTATTGACAGTAAAATCCGAGTAACAGTAATTACAGAAATCCTGAAAATGATTCTTGACACAGTCGTTATGTATTCTTACATTTATAAATATTAAGTCTGTTTTAATAAACAATTTCTGAAAATAGTTTTCCCTGTTTTAAACAAAAGGAGACGTTATGAACAAAAGAAGAGCTGTTTTATTGTTTTTATGCGGAATCTTTCTTGTATCCCATTCTCGTATTTTTGCTCAGGGTATCAAACCTGGTGCAGTTTCACCATCAATGCTTAAACAAATCAAATCATCAATGAGTTTAAATGGTAATACTTTAGGCATTATTAATGCTGTGTCTAACAATGATACAAGGAAGCTGATTGTCAATCGGGAAAATATTGGCAAAATTGATCATAATTTTGCAGTAAAACTGGATATCAAGGGAATTACAAATCAAAAATCTTCAGGAAGATGCTGGTTATTTACCAGTTTGAACGTCTTACGGCAAAAAGTAAAAGCAAAGTACAACCTTAAAAGTTTTGAATTCTCGGAAACCTATCCGTTCTTTTGGGATCAATTTGAGAAAGCCAATCTGTTTTTAGAAGGTGTGATAGAAACTCGTAAAGATGATATGAAAAGTAGAAAAGTTGAGTGGCTTTTTAAACATCCTGTAGGTGACGGCGGTGTATGGAACATGGCAGTAGCAATTATTGAAAAATACGGTTTGGTGCCTATGAGTGTTATGCCTGAAACCTATCACAGCCAGCATACAGGTTCCATGAGCCGTTTGCTTCGGCTTAAGCTGAAAGAACAGGGGCTTAAATTAAGGGCATTGTCTGCCAAAGGAAAAAGTACTGCATATTTAAGAAAAGAGAAAGAAAAAATGCTGGCAGATATTTATAAACTCCTGGTGTATCATCTTGGAAATCCTCCTGAAAAATTTACATGGAGATATACAGACAAAGACGGTAAGCTGAGTGCTGAAAAAACATTTACTCCAAAAGAGTTTTACAAAGATGCTCTTAATATAGATATGAATAGTTATGTAATGCTAATGAATGATCCGACAAGGCCTTTTTATAAATTATACGAAATTGAGTATGACAGAGATGTTTTTGAATCGTTCAACTGGAAATATATTAATCTGCCTGCAGAAGAGATAAAGAAATTTGCTTTTAAATCACTTCTGGGCGGAGAACCTATGTATTTTTCCTGCGATGTGGGAAAACAGCTTGACAGAGAGGCCGGTATTTTAAGTTTAAAAAACTATGATTATGAGTCGCTATTTGGAATGCCATTTAAAATGAATAAAGCCGAAAGGATCATGACATCTGCGAGCGGATCTACTCATGGAATGGCTCTCGTTGGTGTTGATACAACAATGGCAGGAAAACCGGATAAATGGCTTCTTGAGAACAGCTGGGGGCCGAGTGCAGGGCATAATGGATTTCTGACCATGACTGATAAATGGTTCGATGAATATATGTTCAGGCTTGTAGTACAGAAGAAGTACATGACACGGAAAATAGTTGATATCCTTAAACAGAAACCATTAATGTTAAGCCCGTGGGATCCGATGTTCCTGCCTGCGGAAGATATATAATTATAGATATATGAAATTTATTTATAAAAAAGCCGAATTCAATTTTCATGAATTCGGCTTTTTTTCTTGAAAACGATTAATTATTTCTAAGTTTGCAGTTTTTGTTTTATCACTTCAGTTATTGTTCTGAAATCAACTTTTCCGCTCCCCATTTTGGGAAGTTCTTCAAAAACAACAAATTGAGCGGGTATAGCAATAGAGGAAAGGCTTTTTGACATTTCCCTGATTATTTCCCTTGTATTTACATCCTGAGTAACAGCAGCAATTAATTTGGCACCTTTTACCCTGTCAGGAACATCAACAACACAGCAGTCTGTAGTTTCAGGCAGTATTTGCTGAAGAACGTTTTCAGTTCTAACCATAGAGACCATTTCACCGCCGATTTTAACAAATCGTTTAAGGCGGCCTTTGTGCCAGAGGAATCCATCTTCATCAAGTATCCCCATATCGCCGGTGTCGTACCATCCGTCTTTTATTCTCAGACTGGTTTCTTCAATATCGTCGTAGTATCCTTTCATTACATTAGGCCCTTTGACAAGTATTTTGCCTTCCTCGCCTCGTGAAACTTCTTTTCCTGTATTGATATCAACAATTTTTACCTTTACGCTTGGGAAAAGAGGCCCTATGCTTCCCGCTTTATTTGCTTCGAGTGTATTCACGGAAACAACAGGGCTGGTTTCTGTTGCTCCGTATCCTTCAAGAAGCACTTTACCATGTTTTTCCATGTAACCTGCTCTTAACTTGTCAGGAGTTTTGTCCGCACCGGCCACCAGAATATTCAGACTCTCAAAATCGCCGGGTTTTGATTCTCTTAGATATCCTGAAAAGAAGATTGGAGTTGCTGCTATCATAGTAGCTTTTTCTTCACGGATAATTTTTGGTACTGTTTTGTAGTCGATGGGGTTAGCATATGTTACTGCTGTGGCCCCGAGAACAAGAGGCAGCCAAAAATCAATGGTTTGACCGAATACGTGGAACAGAGGAAGTATTGCCATAATTGCATCTTTTTCCGTAAGATTGAAAACTTCGATTGCATCCAGAACATTGGAACTGATGTTAGTATGTGTTAATTGTACTGCTCTAGGTTCCTTTTCACTCCCGCTTGTAAAAAGAATTACTACATTATCATCAGGGTCAGCAGGGAAGGATTTTTTTAATATTCCGAAAGGAAGCATTGCTTTTAATGCAGATGAGAGTTTAATAGAAACCGAGACTTCTTTCAACAGGTCTTCTATTAAAATCATTCCGGGGACAATCGGGCATTTTATTTTTTCTAAGAGTGCTTGAGATGTAATAATTGTTTTAAAACCGATTTTATCCTGGGCATACAGGCAGTTCTGTTCCGCACCGGTTGAGTAATTTATCATTACCGGTACTTTTTGTGCCATTAAAGCACCAAGTATTGATAAAAAGCAGCCTCCTGATGTAGGTACCATTACCCCGATATAATTATCTTCGTATTTTTTTAGAAGTTTGGAGAAAATAATTGAAGCTATTAATGCTTTGGAATAGGTGAATTTTTTGTCGGTAGTCCTATCGATAATAGCTGTTTTTTTTGCATATTTTTTTGCCGACTTAATGAATTCATGGTGTAAAATCACGTTTCTGCCCTCCTTTTTCCAAGACTGTTAATATCTATTTAATGAAAGAAAATGGAATATTCAAGGAATATTTTATTCTTCTTCATGAATAATAATTATTCATATGGAGATATTGTATTGTAATTATTAGTCTTATAGAGATTCTGCATCACATCCTTTTTTAGAAAAAATTTATGTGCTTATTTAAAAATAGTATTAGAATATGTGTTTTGCATAAGTTTAATGAACGGCCCGGGTATAATATCAGAACAGATACCTCGAAATTTTACATATTCCACATGCTTCCTGCCGTCATGGGAACTTTGCGGCATCAGGCAGTCTTTTGTAATGGAAAAATCAGTTACAGGCCTTCCGTTCAGGTTACATAATTTTTCATCAAGTGTTGCATCAAACAGTATCCACTGGCTGTTAAGATAAAGTGATGCTATGCCATGATAGAGAATACGGTTGTCCTTAAGGATTGAATTATTCATAAAGTGATCAATAATTTCAAAGAATGCAATGCCTGCCGGAATGTTAATGCTTCTTGCAATTGCACAGAAAAGTATTGCTTTCTGGGTGCAGAACCCCTGCCCCTTTTGGAAGATGACAGATGCCTTCATATCTTCGGGTTTATCAGTAAGCCGAAATACATACCGTATTTCGTCTCTTATAAAATAAAACAGTTGTCTTATCCTCTGCTCCTCAGACTCAGCAGAGTCTATTATGGATTTTGTATATGCCCTGATTACATCAGAATTGCTGTCAATTGCATCTGTTGTTTTAAGAAAACGGGATATATGTAAAGAATTATTTCTGATCAGCATGAATTACAGCCTGTTTTTCAATGCAGCGTTTTTTGTATTCTTTTGCCAGTTTTCTATGTTTTTTTATTCGTTTTGCAGTCTCTTTATTAACATTTAAACCGATAATTAAATCAGCTTGTCTAATACATTCCTCATATAATCCCAATCCGAAATATGAAAGCATTAATTTCTGCCTTATTTCAGCTTCATTATAGCCGTAATTGGGTGTCCTGTTTTTAATATCTTTAAGTAATTTCAGGTATTGGAATGCAGCATCCTTAAAGTCATTTAATTTGAACAGGCAGTCTGCTATACCCCATTGAAAGAATCTGGACCTTGGGTATCTGTTGATTCCTCTGCGGAAAAGTATTAATGACTTGAAAAAATGTTTCCTGTCATATTCCACCCACGCAAGGCTGTTGATTCCAATCCATTTTGAGAATGTACCTTTATTGACAGCGAGTTCCAAAAGGCGTACGCCTTGTTCACGTTTATCTTTTATCCATGGCAGCCATTTCAGATATTTGTAAAAACGGCCTGACCAGTAATCATAGTTCCCTATACCGAGATAAGCGTCCCATAAAGAGGAATCAATTTTAACTGCTCTGTGAAGATAGCCCATGCCTTTTTTAGCGCTTACAAATCCCTTGATAAGTGCTCCTTCTTTTACCTGAAACATGCCTTTGTATGTATATGAAGATCCAAGATAGAAGAGAGTCCATGAATCATTATTGTTTATTTCTATGGCTGTTTCTCCGATATCAATAGCTCTGTTAATATAACTGTAAAATTCATCAGCCTGGGATGTTGTTTCGAAATCCATCATTTTTGACTGCAGAGTTGCAGCAAGATAGAAATTTCCTGCAATATTGTCAGGTTTCAGCTTTTTCAGGATTTTAAATGTGGACATGGCCGAATCGAACTGGCAGAAGAGTGTCTGGTCAATGCCTCTGCATATGAGCGAGTCTATACTTCCGGAAAACGGGCTTTGCCCGAAAATGCGCAGGGGCAGAAGTGCAGAGCCAAGCAGGATAATAGTAATAATATATTTGGGAACTACTGTTGTTTTCATACAAAAATATCCTGAAGAATAACGTATAAGTTATACTTTGCTGATGAATGTTCTGTACAAAATAGTTTTAATATTTTTAAAACGGATATCTTTAATAAATTTACAAATTTATATGATTTAATGCAAGCAGAGACTACAAATAAAAAAGATAAGTGTGCCCTGTGTATAATTCCTTGTTATATATATTTTAAATATACTATATCCTATGTTTAAATTCCATACAATTGCCAGAAGAGCTTTATTTTTGAGTCAATACTGCTTCAGATGCAAAAGGTGAAATATCTTGCATTTAAACCTTTGATTGGTTATATTTCAGTCTTAAAATTTAAATTGATTTACTAATAGGAGTACCCCGGCTTATGATGCAGATATTGCGTGACAAAATGAAGCATATTATGCTTTTAACCCTGCTTGCATTCCTCGCTACTATTATTTTCAGCTGGGGAATGGGAGGTTTTAAAACAAAACTTACAAAAGCTCAGCAGGGAATTATTGGTGTTGTGGATGGGACACAAATACACTATGAGCAGTTTTTAGCTGCTGTTAATAACCAGCTCGATCGTATTCGTGAGCAAACCGGGAATAATGATATTCCCGAATATCAGATAAAATCCATTCGTGACCAGGTATGGGAATCAATGGTAAGTGAAATTTTGATTCGGGAAGAAATTTCACGTCAGGGGTTACGTATCAGTGATGAAGAAATTGTATACACTCTACGTAACAGGCCTCCTGATTTTATTCGTAATAATGAGCAGTTTCAAACAAATGGAAAATTTGATTTTGCAAAATACCGACAGGCACTGGAAAATCCAAACAATTATCGATCATGGCTGCCGGTTGAGAACTACCTGAGGAATCAATTGCCTGCGCAAAAAATTCAGCAGAGAATAATAGCTTCTGTAAGAGTTACGGAAGATGAGATTCGAAACGAATACATGCTTGAAAACCAGAAAGTAAAAGTACGGTATGCTGGTTTTAAAATTTCTGATATTTCTAATGAGAATATACTTGTTGCTGAAAATGAGATTAAAAAATACTACAAAAATCATAAAGAAAATTTTAAAGTTAACGAACAGCGTAAAATAGAATATGTTGTTTTTCAAAAAATACCTTCAAAGGATGATTCTCTGCAGACATATCAGGATGCGGAAGATATTATCAAGCAGCTGAAAGCGGGATCTGACTTTTCATCTTTTGCTAAAGACTACTCCGAAGACCGGTCAACTGCTGTTAAAGGCGGGGATCTCGGATTTTTCGGTAAAGGTGAAATGGTCAAGCCCTTTGAGGAAGCAGCTTTTTCTGCAAAGATCCGCGATATCATCGGCCCTGTAAAGACACGTTTCGGCCTTCACATCATTCAGGTTCTTGCAAAAAAACGTGAAAAAGGAAAAACAAAAATCCATGCACGTCATATTTTAATTAAATTTATTCCCAGTCCTGAAACTGAAGAAAATGTGAATACTTCAGCCAACTACTTTTATGAAGAAGTAACGGATAAAAGCGCTAAGCCTTTTAATGTTACTGCAAAACTGGAAAACTATGATTTAAAAGAGACAAATCCATTCTTTAAAGGAAATTTTATTCCAGGCATTGGTGTTGCAAGTCATATCAATTATCTTGCATTTAACAATAAAAAAGGATGGATAAGCCGTCCAATTACAATTAATGACAATATTATTGTATTCAGAATATCAGATATTATCGGAGAATACATAAAGCCGCAAAAAGAAGTTGAGAAAGTAATCCAGGCCACTCTTGTCAGGAAAAAGAAAAAAGAAAAGTGCAGGATACTTGCAGATAATTTCTACAAAAGTATTTCCAATGGAAGAACTTTCGATAAGGCGGGCTCTGAAAAATCTATTAAAATTAATGAGACAGGTTTCTTTGGATGGAATGACTATATTCCGCAGGTAGGTAAAAATATTTCATTTACAAGCTCGGCGTTCAGTCTTAAAAAAGGAGAATTCTCAAAGCCGATTGAAACAAATGACGGATATTTTATCCTCAAGGTTATTGACAAACAATCTATATCTGATCAGGCTTTTAAATCTCAAT
>JAGGVB010000037.1 GCA_021158245.1 bacterium
CTCTTCAGATCAGTAAAAGCCTCATCAAATCTGCCCAACCCCATTTTATGCTGAATCAGATGCAACTGGGCAAGCAGATTATTGGGATTTTTCTGAACTTCAATACTGAATTCATTTGTAAGCCGGTCTGTTTCCTTAAAAAAATATGCTGCAAGATTACTTTCCGGAATCATCTTTGAACCCTTAATAAGAATTTTCAATGCTTCTGAAGAATTTCCCTGGTATCCCTTGAGAATACTTTTTAAAAACAGATCCGAAGCATAAAAGTAGCGGGAGAGTTTCTGTTCAACCTTTATTCTCTCTTTTGAATCTTCCGGTAAATTTGTAACAACAGTTTTAAAGCCGGGCCTTCTGATCAATATCTGGCCTATGTTCTGATAAGAACACAAATCTCTGGATCGAACTCCGTTTTTAGAGAACTCCAGAATCGGGTGATTATCAGAATTGACCTTAGCATTCTTGCTTAAAACTCTAATACCTTTTGAATCAAGAATAAGGCAGCTTAAAAGATCGTATACAGAATTAATATTGACAGAAGCAAGGTCTTTCTTTACTGCAGGTTCATTAAACATTTTCCTGGCTTTCTGAAAATCAACATGCAGAGGTTCTACAGACCCTATTAAAACTACTTGTTTGTTTACACAATTCGGGGCCATCCATAAAGTACAGTAGGGAAAAACACTCTGAAAAGTCTTTAGAACTATCCTGAAATCTTCCGGAGCAAGGTCAACTGTCATCCATGTAGAAAGAATACCGCCGGGAGCAAGTTTATCTCTGCAGTTCTCAAAATGTTCTTTTGTAAACAGATTCGCGCTGCTTGTAGCAACCGCATAATTTGCATCATTCATTATTATATCAAAACGGTTGCGAGTATACTTTATATAATTTCTGCCGTCCAGAATACGGTAATTAAAATTCGGATTATTTATAACACCATGATTCAGATCCCTGAAATAGATATTACTTAATTCAAGCACACCTCTGGAAATTTCTGCAAGCGTGAACTTTTTAATATTATGAAGCATAACTGAATGAGAAGTCTGTCCTGTCCCGAATCCTATCTGAACAACTCTCTGTGCATCCGGTTTCACCAAAAAAGGAAGCTGTCCCTGCAGAATCTGCAACGTTCTCAGCATAAAACTTGAACCTGCTACATTCAGGCCGTCCACATCAATCCTCCTGGCCTTCTCGAAAGGAGGAAGAGTTTCGTGTACAGTTACTGTTCCCTCGAGACCTTCCCTGTAATCTATCAGTTTCGCACCCTTCTCAACATGAGAATAAGCAGAGTCAAACAATCTGAAAGGTAATATTTTCACAGTTATCAAAAATAGAAATAAAATCGCAGAAAAAGAGAAAATATACAATGGCCGTCTATAAATTACTTTATGCTCAAGCCGGAAAAGATACAGGCCGAGGACAATGTTTATTGTTACTGTTAATATTAATGCAGAGGGCGTTCCAATAATGGAAATTAAAATCAAACCCGTAACCAGGGAACCTGCCATCCCTCCAAGAGTATTGTAAAAGTAAAGCCTTCCAAGTCCTGATCCAATCTGCTTAAGCTGAGGTACTGCAATCCGCCCTGCTATTGGGAAACTAACCCCCATAAAAAAGGTTGGAAGAAACATTACCAAAAAGGCTTCCAGAAATCTTATACTGTTCCACGACCACCACGTTGTTTTCGGCCCTATTGAAAAAACGGCATCATGAATCCAGCCTAAATTGACAAGTACGACTCCCGCAATAAATCCGCTGATTCCAATAGCACATTCGACTATACCTAAAAAATATATTTGATTCTTTGTTCTATCAGCCCATTTCCCTCCCAAAAATCCCCCGAGACCAATTCCGAAAAGAAATGTTGTTAACATTACTGAAAATGCAAAAACAGAATTGGTCAAAACAAAAACTAAAATTCTGGCCCATAAAACTTCGTAAGAAAGAGATGCAAACCCCGAAACCATCATTACAAGAATTACGATTTTAATCTTTTTTTCTGTATCCTTTGTAACGGGGGAAGATGTCTCGTTATGCCTCAGTGTGCCGTTATCATCTGCAAAACGATTAAACACAAAAGCAGCCGCACTTATGATAAAATTCAATACTGCTGCAAATAATATAGTTTGTGTAACTCCAAAAAAACGTATCAGAAAAAATCCTGTCAGAAAAGATCCGGCCACTGCACCAAGAGTATTCACACCGTACAATTTACCAATTCCGCTCCCGATATTTAACTTATCCTTAACAATAATATGTGTTAACACGGGAAAGGTACCGCCCATCAAAAATGTAGCAGGAAGCATCAGGACAAAAGCTATTATAAATTGTATCATCCGAAAAATAAAAACAGAATCTCTGAGAGGAAAATAGATATTGGAAAAAATCTGCCCGGCCAGCGGCTGAAGTAAAAATATCAAACCCGCAAAAGCACCTATACCCAGCTCTAAAAATGCATAAACTTTCAGATGATTTGTTATTCTGTCTGCAATACTGCCTAGGATCTTGCTTCCTAAAGCCAAACCAAGCATGTATGCAGACAGAACAGTACTTATAGCGATAGTAGTATTACCGAATATCAGCCCGAAAAGCCTTAGCCAGACTACTTCATACACAAGGCCTGTAAAACCTGAAACGAAAAACACAATAAAAACACTTTTCCTCAACATAGGACATTTATTCCGTTTTTTAGTTATGGGCCTACTTCAGCAGCGTCATCTTACCTGTTGAAGAAAAATTACCTGCCTGCAAATGATAAAAATATATTCCGCTGTTTAAACGGTCAGTATTAATGCTGAATGAATAGCTTCCTGTTTTTAAATTTTTGTCAACAACTGATTTTACTTTTCGCCCCAGAATGTTATAAACATCAAGGCAGACATGTACATCATCAGCAATACCGAATTTAATATTTGTCTGATTATTAAAAGGATTGGGATAATTTTGTGTCAAATAAAATTGATTCGGTTTCATCACTTCATTTCCCCCGGCTACTTCTGTTGATCCCGGAATAATCTGATTAATTGCAGTTCCGACGCGTACATCATCAATTCTTCCTTCAAAATCCTTTGTAGAAGGTAATGCCGGATCACTTGAGTACCAGGACCCTATTGACAAAGGGTCGTCATTAGAAAAATATTCCTGAGTGAAGCCCAGAGTATCAACCGGAGCTTTTGACGGATCATTCCACATGTAAACCTTCCCGGCTGCATAATCATAAAACAGAGCTACAAATGTCCATTTATCTGCTGAAATATTAAAAGTGGAAGCAATAGTCTGCGCCTTATTATTTTTGTCACGAATCAGAAACTCCAGTTTCTTCTTTTTTGATAATCGCAATGCATAGTTTGTTGTTTTCGGATTTGTGTACTGATCCCCTTTATTAATAATCCAGTGCACATCATCTCCTACAGCAAGGGGAAAAATCCAGGCTGAAATACCTATATCTTCGTTATCAAAATCAAGATCATCACTATCATCTGCCTTAAAATAATCATGTACATATATACTATCCAAAAACAGAAAATAATTTCCTTCCTGTAGCGGACCCGTACTATCAAAAACAGCATCTCCCTGCAAATTTCCTGAATTCTCAACTGCGTCCCAGCCTGCTGTATCATTTCCGTTGTTTTCAAACTGCCATCTTCC
>JAGGVB010000038.1 GCA_021158245.1 bacterium
TGCAGTGACGGCTGTATGCTTTAGTCCCGGGCATGACTCTAAACTGTCTTTATAACATAGTTGTTGGGTAAAGAGGAACTGTCGTTGATGTTTTGACAGTTCCTCTTTTTACATGTCAGAATAAAAGTGTTCCATACTTGCTTGACATTTAAATTTATTCATACCATATTATCCATCGAATAATCCGGGAATTGTTAAATGATTTTATGGAGACAGAGAAACAGTGAATCATCAGAAACATTTAAAATATTTTTTTCTTTTTGACATTGACGGTACACTTGTTCGGACAGGCGGAGCAGGAAAAACTTCAATGGAAAAAACATTGTATGAGCTTTTCGGCCTGAAAAATGCTCTTGATTCGATACCGATGATGGGGAGGACAGACCCTTTAATTTTTAAAGATGCTATTGAAAATAATGGTATGGAATGGACCTCCGAAATTGAAAACAATTTAAAGGATAAGTATTTTAATATTTTAAGAAAAGAGATGGAAAAGCCAAGAGAGGGAGAAATGGTATGCCCCGGTATAGATGGCTTGCTTAAAAATTTATCAGAAAGGCCCGATGTATTTCTCGGGCTTCTGACAGGGAACTATAAAGAGAGCGCATACATAAAACTGAATTATTTTGAACTTGGGCATTATTTTACACTTGGGGCATTTTCCGATGATTCCAGTAATAGAAATTTTCTCGGTGCTGTTGCTATTAAGCGGTTTAAGAAAAGATTCGGGTTCATAGTTCCCAGCCATCATGTCTATGTTATAGGAGATACGCCATTTGATATTGAGTGTGCACGTCCCCATGATTTTAAAAGCGTTGCAGTTGCAACAGGAATACACTCATATAAAGAACTTACAAAGCATAATCCGGACTATGCCTTTATGGATTTGAGCAATTTTAATACTTTTCTTAAAATTTTAGCATAGTTATATTTAAAACGGATTAATGATTTGTTGACGGAAATAAATAAATGGAGGATTTAAAGATGAAATATTTTAAAAAATATTTAGTCGCAGCCTTTATCATATTGTCAGTGACAAATATAATTTTTGCAGAGGATAAAGTAGGATTGGTTATTATTGCTCATGGTTCACCTGTTCCCCAATGGAACAAGCCGGTACTGAACCTTGAGAATGAAGTAAAAACAATAATGTCAGCAAAGGGTATACAATTCAGTGCAGTAAGAGTCGCTTTAATGGAGTTTAATGAGCCGTCAATCAATACGGTCATTAAAGATTTTGAAAAAAAGGGTATTACAAAAGTCTATGCAGTGCCGCTTTTCATTGCTCCTTCAGGACATTCATTGTTTGATATTCCGACTATTCTCGGCATGTACAGCGAAGCAGATATTGTGAAAGAGATTAAAAGTGAGGGTACTGAAATTGTTAATACAAAGTTAAAAATAACACTTGGGCCTACATTAAATTATGGCAGCATTTTAAAAGAGGCTATGCTGGATAGAGTGAAAGAATTATCAGATCAACCGGATTCCGAAGGGGTTGTTCTTCTTGCTCACGGAGACAGCAGGTTTAAACCCATTTGGGATTCGGTATGCAGAGAAACAGGTTCTTATATTTGCGCCAACACCGGAATTGAATATTTTGACTATGCTTTTGTAGAAATCGGCCAGGCTTTTTCAACAGAAGGCGTATCTGCTATCCTAAAAGCAGACACGAAAAAGAAGAGAACTCTTGTAGTCGGGCTTTACCTCTCTATGGGAGTTAAAAGAATGGCAGACAATTCAGTTTCCTTTATGATGGGACAAAAGACAGAAATAAAAGAGTTGTTTAAAGGTAAGAATATTCTTTTTGCAAACAGAGGTCTCTTGCCGGATAAAAGAATATCTGAATGGATTGGTGATGTTGCTGCAGAATGGGCGGATAGTCTTAAATGATTTGAACTCTGAACCCTTGCCGAATTATTATGCAGCAGTTTCCGGAATACTCCTTCCTTTTACTGATTCTGTCAATTCCTGCCAGTATGCAGTGATTTGATGCAGCCAGGCTTTTGTGTCAATTTTTGCAAAAGGGTTGTTTTCAACAATTGCAATTATTTTGCTGCACTCATCAATTCCCGTATCATCTTTCAATTGTATATATTCCTCGCGGAGCTTCTTTGCTGTATCAATAATTCTTTCATTAAGATCGTCCCGGAGGAACATTCCGGGATATGGGTCAAAGTATTCAGGATTCAGGCCAGGCATATCTTTGTGATCGTCAATTTTTTTCTTTTCGTATAAAAAACGTTTTACATCTTCACGCAGGTTTTTCCATTCCGGCCGGTGTGAGGGAGGAGGCAGATGCCTGATTGCCAGTTCATTATCAAGATAAAAATTTATCCCGGCAATTCTCAGGTTTATAAGAAAATCGATATCCTCACCCCGGGTGATGTTAGGGTCAAAAGGTACATTCATTAATGTCTCAAGATCAATTACCATATTGCCGCCGAAAACAAAGGGGGTTACCTTAAGCCTTGGAGGCCTGCCTATGATTTCATCGAATGCTCTGTTCATACTGTCAATTTTGTCCCATTGAGGTTTTGTCCATACAGGCGGGTTTTTATTCTCAATCTTATAGGTTTCGGGCTGTAGGTAATACCCTGCCACAGCATGGATATATCCTCCCTCCCATTCCCTGCCTGCAAATGTATGAGCTTTTTCCATAAAATCGGGGTCATGGAAGATTTCATCATCATCAATAAAAATTGTAAGTTCACTGTTGTTCAGTATTCCTGCAAGAGAGCACATATTGCGGACAGCTGCATAATTTGATAGGTTCAGAAGCTTCAATGCATCAGATGATAGTCCTGAATCCTGAAGTTTATGCTTTAAGTGCTGCAGATTTTCCGGGTGCAGCACAGAAATATCATATTTATCCTTATAGGGCTCAATTATAGTATTTACTTTATCAATAACCCGTTGTACTACCATGTCTGAATTTGGTACAGCAATGACTGCAACAGAGAAATCCTGATCTTTCAGAATTGATAAGCTGTCGAAAAAAGCAGGCAGTGTTCCGCTGGAATCCAAAGGAGTAGGGTGATCAAAAACAACCTTTTCGTTCAGGTGGTTTTGTACGCCTTCTGCTCCCCAATAAGTGGGGACAACAATGGTTGGTTTATTCATAAGCTACTTCCATTTAAAATGGTTATGCAAATGCAAATTCAGTATAGACCGGAGTCTGAAGCTTGTAAAGTAAAAAGATTGTACAGTCAATATAAATAGAAGGTGCAGCAGGGAATACATATACATTCCCTGCGCTCTTACTATATTTTTTGCACTTTTTCGTTTTGTTCGGTGATGTGTTTTTTTTTCTTTTTCTGCTGAAATACTAATATATCATTGGCAAAATATTTGAGAACAGGGCCTGCCATCATACCAAATAGATTAGAGACCATATAATGCAGGCCTACAACTTTTGTGAGAAACCAGAGAAAAGACAAATTGACTGTAAAATCTATTGATGCAGTTACTATATTATATTTAAAAAGACGTTTAAAATAGTCTTTCGTTGTGTGAGTAACCCGTTCTTTCCATGTTTTAAAATAGTGCCATGTGAAATTGTGAATAATTGCAAGCTCAATTGCAATGGCACCTGCAGCGATCAAAGGAAAATTTTCCCTTCCTCTGAGAATAAAAAGAGTTGTCATATTTACCAAAGTGCCGCCCAATGCAACAACCTGAAATTTAATAATCCTCTTTAACTTGGGAGAAGAAATTTTAATCATATACCTCCAAATATTAGTCTATAGTTCAAGCTCAAAACTATTTGTCCGATTTATTCTCCCAGAGAGCACGCTCTTCAATATTCAGCTTTTTCAGGTTTTTATATGCACTGCGAATAATAGCAACAAGAAGAAAAATGGAAATGAGAATAGAGGCCACGTTAAGCCAGCGGAAAGTAAAGCCTAATATAGTAATATTCCGTATAAAAATCAGAATAGTATTCATAATTATAAGTGCAACTCTGGCCTCGGTTGTTGAGAACTTAAGATAAGATATTTTAAAAATGTTTGTCGAGTTTGTTGCAAGATAAGTGTTGATTGAGGTGATAAAGAACAGAGAGAGAAAAACCCAGATAAATGGCTGCCGTACCAGGCCCGAATAAGCAAGGCCAAAGGTCATTAATGCAATACCAAAAGCATCTACAAGGTGGTCAATGTAATAGCCGTATTTTGGACGCTGCTGGTTTCTGTATCTTGCAAGAGTGCCGTCAAGGCTGTCACCAAACCAGTTAATAATGTGTCCTATACTGGCAAGTACAAGGAATATCCAGTGTTTGGTTGCGAGATAGTAAGAAATACCGCATACTCCCATACCGAATAGCCCGAAAAAGGTCAGAAGGTCAGGAGTTACCCATTGGGGCATTCTCGGTGCAAGCCATAAAAGGGCTTTTTTCTCCGGACCTGATAGAAAGCTGGTCTGAATTCTATGATCGCTCAAATTTTCTTTTTTCTTGTCAGGCATTAAATCCTCCTTGTCAATTTTTATGCCTTATCCTGCTTAAAAAGGATAACATAACTATACTTAATTTTATGAAATTTTGCAAGTAAAAAGATTTATTAATCAATATAAGCAATTTTTCTGAAAGAATCATAAAGGCATTTGTAAAAATTGTGTAAATGTTTTGAATTATAAAATCAAGTGTTTTTTATCTTATATAAGTGATTTTAATTCGGATTAAATCCCAATGTCATCAGAGTACCTGCAGATTTGTTTTTGTTCAGCCTTTTTTGTAAAATTCCGGTTAACCCTGCTCTGTAAAAACCTTCTGCATACTCCTTTTCTGACCATAGGGACATATCGACATTGACATCATCAGGCCATGAAAGGCTTTCTTTGTTTTCCGTATAGTAATTAACAAGTACCATCAGCATTCCCCCGGAAGTCAGAAGGCTTGCTGCTTTGTCAATACCGGACTGCATATTTTTGAAATAGTAAAAAACTTCCATAGAAAAAATGCAGGAAAAAACAGCATTGTCAGGAGGCATCCATGAAAGAAAATCACCTGTGTATAAATGTATGTTCGGCAATTGTTTCAATTTTGCCAATGCCCGTTTATACATTTCATCACTTATATCAAGGCCGAAACATGTACCGTTTGAATATTGATTTGAGGCCATATATTCAATCCCGTATCCGTTGCCAAAGCCTACTTCAAAATAGTTCCCCTGAGAAGGCCGGATTAATTTAAATGCCTCTTTTACGCTTTGAATATGGCCTTGTTCCATGCCGTCAGCATGATAATCCACTGCCCATTGATCGAACAACTCCTTTGCAGTCCGGGCAGATTTTTCCATTTTTGTTCTCTCCTTTCATGAATTCCAGGCTTAATAAATTTACGAACTAAAAGTTTTTAAGGAATCAAAATTTACAATTATCCGCAGTTCCTCTTAAATTAAATGAAGCAGCGTAAAAATTCGGATCCAGAATGAATTTTTCTACATGAACAGGAGTTTTTAATGTTTGCCACCTTACAGCCGGGTGTATCCAATGTACTTTTTCATTAAAACAGACTTTTAAAGGCATATTAAAATTATTTACACAATTAGTCCATCGGTACTGAAATGTGCTGTCACTTATAATGTATTCCAGAACCGGAATTCTGACATCTCTGAGATACTGATTAAAAAACGGAGCAAGGTCTAATCCTGTATGTTTTGTTAAATAATTTTCTATCTGCGCTGATGTGACTGTCTGATGATAAAATTCTTTATTAAGCCCCCTTAAGATACTCCGCCATTTATTATCATCATCTACAATCTGCCGTAAAGTATGCAGCATGTTGGCTCCCTTGTAGTACATATCACCGGAGCCTTCATAATTAACGTTGTAAATCCCTATGATCGGCCTGTCGTTTCTGATGTTCTGTCTTGTGCCCAAAACATATTCAGCACTTGCTTTTTTCCCATAATAATAATTTAGAAAGAGATTCTCCGAATATGCGATAAAACTCTCATGTATCCACATATCTGCAATATCTTTGTCAGTGATGCTGTTTCCAAACCATTCGTGCCCTGATTCGTGAACAATTATAAAATCAAATTTCATTCCCCATCCGGTATGGCTGACGTCATTCCCCCTGTAACCGTTTTTATAGCCATTTCCGTAAGTTACAGAACTCTGGTGTTCCATTCCGGTATACGGAACTTCCACTAATTTGTAACTGTCCTCATAAAAAGGATAGGGGCCGAACCAGTATTCGAAAGCTTTCAGCATTCTCGGAACTTCTTTGAACTGCTTTTTGGCTTTCTCAAGGTTGTATCTCAGGACATAATAATTGCAGTCCAGCACACCCTTTTCTCCATGATATTTCTCAGCAAAATTTACATAATCGCCGATGTTAACATTGACGTCGTAATTATTTATCGGATTTGATACAAACCAGTGAAAAGTTTTCGTACTGTCGCTGTTTCTGTTGATGCTTCTTAACCTGCCGTTTGATACTTCAAAAAGTTTTTCCGGGACAGTAACGCTTATAAGCATACTGTCAGGTTCATCGTAAAGATGGTCTTTGCACGGCCACCATAAGCTTGCTCCGTCTCCCTGGCAAGTTGTTGCAATAAAATCAACTCCGTTCTTATCTTTTGTCCAGGTTAATCCTCCGTCCCATGGGGGGCGCTTGCTGACTTTGGGTTTTCCTTGATAGAAAACAGTCAGAGAGTTGATGTCGCCTGGTTTCTGTGTTTTTTTAAGATTCACAAAATATGCATTGCCGTGTCTGTTAAATTGCAGTTTTTGTCCGTCCTGCACTATTTTTGTGATTTCCATGGGAGGCTGCAGGTCTATCTGTATTTTCTGAAGTTGTTTCAATACTCTGTACTCAATGATATTTGTGCCTGTAATACTTTTTTCTACAGTATTAACTTTGATATTAAGATGATAGTAGGTCAGGTCCCACCATTCCCTCTCTTTTGTTATAGATCCTCTTAAAGTATCCTGATGTGTAAATACAGTCACCTGAGAAAACAGTGCTGAGTACATAGTTAATGATACAAAAAGCGCTATAGATAATCTGCTTAAAAATTTCATTTGATTTTCCTTTTTTTGGGGAAGAAATATTCTCTGTTTTGTGAAGATAATAATAAAAACAGAATAAATCAAGATGTGTGGTATTTTAAAAAGGCGGATTGATTACTTTTTTTCTCTCGCAAAGCATGCGACGAAAGTGTTAAAAAGTGAATTGGGTGTGCAAAAGGGATAAAAAAACTTATTCACGAATCCGTCAAATGCCGGACACGTTCCGTCAATGGCCGGACAGGGTTACACAAATGACACTAATAAAAAACATAAAAATAATTCGTGTTAATTAGAGTAATTAGTGGAAGAATGGATTCCTGCTTTTGGGGGAAAA